>NZ_PDYO01000008.1:0-134202 GCF_002743065.1 Sporosarcina sp. P16b
CGTTCCCATACCGAACACGGAAGTTAAGCTCTTCAGCGCCGATGGTAGTTGGGGGTTTCCCCCTGTGAGAGTAGGACGTTGCTAGGCATGCGAAGCCATTCCCTTTGGGGAGTGGCTTTTTTGTGTTTAATTATGTAAATGAACTAAGACCGAATTTGCGAGGTCATGGATCTTTGTCAGTCGCTTAATTAATCAGAGCAAGCGCTCTATCGTCTCACTTATCTGCTCCACGAAGCAAATCAAGGGCTCTTTCGCACTGCCAAACCGCCCAATAAAGCACGCGAGGTGCTCTATTGCACCGCTTATCCGCTCAATAAGTCACGACTAGCGGCCATATTAGTCCCAGGCAAAGTAACATCAACCAATTACTATCCACGCGCTCAAACTTTTCACTATTTCTTCTAATAAACAATAAATTTCAATATAAACATTCCATTTAACCTAATAGTCTATAGCTTGTTGGGGTATATTGATAGTAAGACACGTACGATAGCAGAGGAGGGGATTCTATGATCATGACGATAATTAAACGCTTCTTTAAAGAACGCTTTTTTGATCAAGCGGCGCAGAATGCTTATTACTTATTGCTTTCAGTATTACCCTTTTTGCTTGTAGTGCTGTCTATTGTGCAATTCCTGCCTGTGGAAGAGGCTAGTATTTTAGCGTTATTACGTCCATTTGTGCCAGATGAATCTTTTCAACTGATCGAGCAAAGCGTCCAGTCCGTACTCTATAAAAGTCATGGTAAATTGCTTGCACTCAGTGTGCTAGCTGCATTATGGACGACATCGGTCGCGGTACAATCATTTGCCCGTTCATTGGACATTGCGAATCGGAGGCTTCCTCAGCAGCCGCTATGGATGAGTATAATCCGGAATCTTGGCGTAACAATTCTTTTCATGCTAATCGTACCCATGTCGCTATTTTTACCGTTGATTGAAAATCTCATGCATACCGTTATCGCATATTATGATGTACTAGACGCATGGGAAGGTTGGTTGTACATTTGGCCTAATATAAAATGGGGGCTAGGTACATTCTTTTTACTTTTGTTCTTCTTGTTATTTTATCAACTTATGCCGACCGGAAAGATGAAATGGAAAGAAGCGTTGCCGGGTGCATTACTTTCAGCATTTGGCTGGCAGTTCGTGTCCTTATTATTCGGTGAGTATGTATCACGGGTGGATTATTCAAGGCTATATGGACAATTAGCCGGAATTATCATGCTCGTGTTATGGTTTTATTTAACGGCAGTGATTATTATTCTTTCAGGGTTGTTGAATGCAGAGTGTAAAAGAAAGGGACGGTCTAAATGAAGATCTTAGTAGTAGATGACGATATACATATTTTGGAGTTAGTCAGTATTCATTTACGACAGGCAGGGTATACCGTTGTGAAGGCGATGAATGGATTTGAAGCGCTTGAGGTGGTAGATAAGGAATGGCCAGACTTAGCGGTGGTAGATGTGATGATGCCGGGCATGGACGGCTATACGCTAACGAAGAGACTCCGTGAGGATACGGAAATTCCAGTTTTGTTGCTGACGGCTAAAGGTGAGATGGAAGATAAGGAGCGTGGCTTTTTGGCCGGATCGGATGATTATCTTGTGAAGCCGTTTGAGCCGAAAGAGTTATTGTTTCGGATCCATGCCATTTTACGACGGTATGACAAAGCAGTGGATCGGATGATTCAGGTCGGTCCTTTGGTGATCAATCGACAGAGTTATGAAGTGGTGCTTGGTTCGAAGTCATTGCTACTTCCATTGAAGGAGTTTGAATTGTTGTCGGTACTGGCTTCTCGTCATAGTCAGGTGTTTACACGGGAAGTGTTAGTAGAGCGTGTTTGGGGCTTTGATTATGAGGGGGATGAGCAGACGTTGAGTGTGCACATCAAGCGTTTACGCGATAAGCTCGAGAAGCTTACGAATCAAGTGAAAATTGTAACGATACGTGGTGTTGGTTATAAGCTTGAGGTTTCGGAATGAAGTCGCTGTATGGGAAGTTTCTTGTTATAACGGTTGGTACTATGCTGGCGAGTGCGATTGTAGCATTTCTGGCCGTCAATACATACTATCATCGATACTTAAAGGGTGAGAACGATGCGAAGAATGTTAAAGTTGCCGAGGAGATTGCATTGTTCATTGAAGCGAATGATGGTATAGATTTGCCGGCATACTTCGATATGCTGGCTGGAGTGGGTTATAAATTGCTAGTCAAATCGCCCAACGACAACTCGGCTGTCTATGGAGAAGCGTTTCGCGATGATAATCTTGAAGATCAAGCGATTCAGAAGGTCTTTAGTGGTGAAGTCTACCATGGAATGCGGGAGCAGAAGGCAGAGACATTTGTAACGGGTTATTTCTCCAATGAGTCCGCTAATACAGTAGGTGTACCTTTTATGTACAAAGGCCAGACGTATGCACTATTTTTGCGACCGGATATTAAAATGCTTTTTACGGAAATTCACTATTTACTTGGCGGCATGGTCATTGTCATGGCGATTATTAGTATTCTCACGATGCTAGTTGTGGCACGTAAGTTGATTGCACCAATTATCGTGTTGACAAGGGCGACGAAGAAGGTCGGTGAGGAGCAGTTTACGAGCGAGCTGTCGATTGAACGACGTGACGAAATTGGGCAACTGGCAAAAAGTTTTCAACAAATGGTTGATCGTTTGAGTGACAACGACCAGATTCGAAAAGCATTTGTAAGTGATGTGTCACATGATTTTCAGTCACCCCTATTGAATATTAAAGGCTATGCAGACTTATTATCGGACGAAGAGCTGCCAGCTAATGAACGCATACATTATGCAGGAATTATTCAATCAGAAACAGAAAGACTTTCAACTTTGACAAAGCAGTTATTATTGCTGACGTCACTCGATCAACTAGTCTCACCACTGCAGAAAAGAGTATTCCGTGTTGATCAGCAAGTAAAGGAAACAGTTCGTAAGTTCCAGTGGTTATTGCAAGAAAAAGAGATTTCCGTCATGCTCGAAACTGAAGAGGTCACGTGTAAAGGTGATCCTGCCTTTCTTGAGAAAGTATGGGAGAATTTATTGTCGAATGCATTGAAGTATTCACCGGATGGAGAAACAATTGATATCCGACTGACTGAGAAGGCAAACGAAATCTGTTTCACTATTGAAGACACAGGAATCGGCATGTCATCTGAAACAAAGAACCGAATATTTGATCGTTTCTATCGTGCGGATCACTCGAGAACGCGTGAAGTAGAAGGAACAGGCTTGGGATTATCTATAGTTGAACAAGTAGTGCGACTTCATGACGGCCGAATAGAAGTAATCAGTGAGTTAGGTTTAGGTACAACATTTATCGTGTATTTACCTACACTGTAACAGTCCGTTCATCTTCCGTTCATCTTGGAGTGTTAAGATAAATGTAGTAAAAGAATGACAGGAGGAAATATAACATGCAAGAAAAGTGGAGTTTACGATTGATTCGTATTGCGGCGATTTTTGGTTTGATTGGAACAGTACTCGGTTCTCATATGGCGGGGGCGGGTTCATACGCATTCCGGCCGATTCACGCGCATATTTTACTCGTTGGTTGGTTGTCAGTGTTTTCATGGGGTGTGTTTTACAAGATTTACCGAGTCCGTGCTAGAAAGCTACTAACATTGCAAGGCTGGACAGGGATCATCGGTGCAATTGGTTTAACAGCGGGTATGTGGTTGCAGTTCATGCAACCCTTCAATGTTAATGAAGTATTCGCACTTATATTATACATCGTTGGTGGCACTGTATTATTAGTAAGTTTTGCTTTATTCGTAGTTGTAACCTTTATGATCGAGAAAACAACTGCTACACGTCAATAAAAAACCAGGAATCCGGTTAGCGCCGGGTTCTTGGTTTTTTTGTCGAATTATATAGAAATGTTTTTAAAAATAATCAGTTGTTTCAACAAATATTTTATTACTCCTGTGACATAATTGAGCGACCTAACAGATGAAGGAGCGAAAGACTATGACTGCTCGCAATCGGTTTCACCTCATAATGATTTGTTTTACTGTCTTAATCGCTGGGACGTTGTTAATTAAACAAACGGCGAGTTCAGAACAACAGAAGATTGAAACGATAGGAATAGATTATGCGCAGATGAATCAATCTGTAGAAAAAGTGCTAAAAGATATGCCTGAAATAAAAGGAGAGCTGGCGTCTATTCAATCCGGCATCCATACTAGCCAGCTAGACCAATCATTTTCAACAAATAAGACGGAGTTCCGTTTACGCGTGAAAAACAATTTAACTGGACAAGAGCACTCTTCTCCATTTCTAAGGGGGATCGCAGAGAAGCAAACGGATCACTATCAAGATGCTTTGGCAATCGCGGAAGAAGCTTATGGGATTACAGTGACAGAAGATGAAATTGATGCATACATTAAAGAAAATGTTTCAACGATTTGGGATGCGGAAAAAAGAAAGTACGCGAAATCGCTACAATTAACATTAAATGAACTGGACTATCAGTTTGATCGAGACATCTATGTGATGAATGTTCTATGGGAAAGGGTATTACCTATCGTGATGCAAGAGTTTCCGAGGCAGCGTGGTGAAAGTGGACATGCATATGGAAAACGATTGAAAGAAGAATTTTTTAGTGGCACAGAAGATTCCGTGTAGAAATTCAATAGTAATGTCATTCCGTAAAGATAGTTTCTGATTAACTCCCCATACCATTACCATGTCTAATATCAATTGAAAAACATTGGTTATTGCTATATTATTTCTCGGGAAATTTATTTGGGAAAATTACTATCTATGTAACTCAAAGAGAAATAAAACGAAAACTGTATAGATTACCTTCTTTTTTCATATATTATCACACACTAACAGGTTAGAATAACCGGACGACAATTGATCCATGAGTATTTCCTTTACTTTGATCAACATGCAACAATTGCAAGATTCTTTATAATATGTATGATAAATATGAATAGACCTTTAACTTTTATCATTTTTCATTTTTGAAAGTGTTCTGATTGCATGTTGAATTCTCTTCTCGATGAAATTCATAGAAATGACGGTGAGAATTCGGGCTGTATGCTATATTAAAGACTACTTTCAAATGAAATGGAGCGCAAAAAATGATGGGAATGGAAGGGATGTTGATTGGTATACAATTTGGTCATGTCCTTACGCTGCTCTTATCTATTGTTACGATACTCAATATCTTGCTATTATCATGGGTTTTGTTTATCGAAAGAAGAGATGTAGGAAATACATGGGCGTGGATTATGGTTCTAGTATTCATTCCCATCGTCGGTTTCTTTATTTATCTATTCTTTGGACGCAGTTTAAAACAGAAAAATTTCTATAATCTTTCCATTGCAGAAAGAAAGGCTGAGAAAACGGAAGTTGATAAACAATTACTGCCAGAAAACTTAGCTAGACTTGAAAACAACACCTTACTAAGAAAATATGCGGAATTAATCCATATGAATCTGAAGTCATCTCATGCATTGCTTTCTAAAGATAATCATATTGAAATCTTTGATGATGGACATAAAAAGTTTGCTGCATTGTTTGAGGATATTCGGTCGGCTACAAAAGAGGTCAATGTCCAGTATTATATTATTCAATCTGATTCCCTCGGAACCAAGCTGCGTGATCTATTAATTCAAAAGGCGAAAGAGGGAGTTAAGGTCAGACTCTTGTATGATGAAGTAGGCTCCAAGAAAACTCCCCCCAGATTCTATAATGAATTACGTGCAGCAGGAGGTGGGGTGGAGGTATTCTTTCCATCACTGTTTCGTCTGGTAAACTTTCGGGTCAATAATAGAAACCACCGGAAGCTTTGTATCATTGACGGAGAAATCGCGTATATAGGTGGTTTCAATGTCGGAGACGAGTATCTAGGACTTGATAGGAAGTTTGGTTATTGGCGCGATACGCACTTCAGGATTATAGGCGGTGCGGTCAATCATATTCAAGCAAAATTCATTTTAGATTGGCATCAGGCCAGTAAAAAGGAGCCGGGGGATTGGGGAGATTATTTATTTCAAACCGAAAAACATATAGGCACAAGTCCAGTGCAAATTGTTTCAAGCGGTCCGAATTCTGAGACAGAACATCTGAAGAATATGTATATCAAGTTATTATTGTCTGCTAAAAGGAGTGTCTACATTCAGACGCCGTACTTTATTCCAGATACAAGCTTTATGGATGCCTGCAAAATTGCATTGCTGTCAGGCATCGATGTACAGATAATGATTCCATGTAAGCCTGATCATCCGTTTGTCTACTGGGCTACTTGGTCGTATGTCGGTGATTTGCTTGATTATGGAGCAAAGATATTATTATATGAGAATGGTTTCTTGCATGCGAAAACGATTGTAGTTGATGAAGAAGTGGCGGTAGTAGGTACTATGAATATTGATTCACGTAGTTTCCGATTGAACTTTGAAGTGACTGCGATTGTCTATGATGACAAAGTAGCAGCGCACCTGACTGAGCTGTTCCGTCAAGACTCGGAACGTAGTTCTAAGTTGACGAGGGAACGTTATGAAGAGCGGTCCTTACTGATTAAGTTTAAGCAATCGATTTCACGGTTGTTGTCTCCCGTACTCTAAAGCCGTTAGAAATATAATATACGTAATGAGAATATAATAAAAAAGAAGCAGCTTTGTGCTGCTTCTGTATCATGTCAGTATATGATTTACATAAAGACCAAGTTCAGTTTCCCATCTTTTAACTCCAATGAAGCATCAAACTTTTTTCCGTCAGCGGAAGTGAAGCCTTTGATGACATTTGTTTGCCCCTTAGTACATAATAATTTCACTTGAGGCACAGTGAGTTTCTTTTTCAGGAAGAGTCCTGGGAAGGTTTGCTTGCAACCATTTTTATAATTACTACAGCCGTAGAATTTAGGGTGTTCAATAATATTGCCTTTGCCGCATCTTGGACAAGGTGCGACTTCAGTTCGTGTGTACGAGCCTTTGCCTGAAGGAGACCGAGGAGGCAGCACAATATCAATCGTTTGTTTCTCCAGTTGGACAGGTACGTCTTCAATCAGTTTTTGAATAAATTTCGATACACTGCTTAGAAAATGTTGACCTGTCCCTTCACCAGTACCTATTTTCTTCAAGTATGTTTCCCATTTCGCTGTCATGGAAGGGCTGGCAAGCAGACTACCTTCGATGGTCTGACAGAGCACACGACCTTTGTCAGTAATCGATACAATATTTTTTGTCACGGAAATATACCCGTGTTTTTTTATCGTCTCAATAATACCGCTTCGTGTAGCTTCAGTACCGAGCCCTTCAATCTCCTTTAGAATATCCGTTTCGCTTTGATCTTCCACCAACTTCCCGCACGTTTTCATCATAGCGATCAACTGGCCTTCTGTATAAGGTTTTGGTGGCTGTGTCGCACCTTCTTTAATGCCAATTTCACTTTGCACACGTTCCTCTTTTTCAAGTGGTGGTAAAGCCGACTCCTCGGAATCCGTTGCCTTCTTTGGTACAGCAAAAAGTTCTTTCCAGCCTTTGTCGCGTTCTGTTTTGCCCGTTGTGAAGAATGGCAGACCGTTGACGTCGGTCGTTACTTTCGTTTCTGTATATAAGTAATCCCGATGGAACATAGCTAATGTCGTTCGAATGACTTCTTCATAAAGATTGCGCTCAAGCGGTGACAACTTTGTCAGTGCTGCAGGAGTCGGTAGCTTTTTTGTCGGGATGATGGCATAGTGTTCCTGTACTTTTGAGCTGTCAACATATCGTTTTTTCGGTGTGTGTGAAACGATTTCAAATGGATGCTCAATTAGTTTTTGATAGTCTTTCACAGCCGCTATCAAGTAGTTGAATTCACTTGGTGTGATATGACGTGTATCGGTCCGCGGATACGATACAAGCTTCTTTTCGTATAAAGTCTGCATTGTTTTCAATACAGTCGCAGGGCTTGCCTTCCATCGTCTGTTGGCAGTTGCTTGTAATGTTGAAAGTGAATGCAACTGTGGCGGTGGCGTACGTTTATCTGTATGGGTCAGCTCACTAATAACCCCAGGCGTCCGTTTTGTAATATTGCGGCTGTTGAGTGCTTCCGCAATTAATTCACGCTTAGGCTCCTTAAGTTTTGCTTTTCCTTTATACGTACCGCGTTCCGCAGTAAAAATGGCTTCCGCTTCGAAAAAAGGTTCCGATACGAACGTCTCGATTTCGCGCTGACGTTGATAAATCAAATAAACGGTAGGTGATTGCACACGACCGATAGGGAATACTTCTTGAACTCCTTTGGCTTTCAACAGAAGTGTATAGAGCCGAGAACCATTCATCCCAACGAGCCAGTCACTTATTTGTCGCGCCTTGGCTTCTTCATACAGTTGTAGATCTTGTCGATTATCCCGTAGGTTCTCGAAGCCTTTACGTACTTCATCCGATTCCAGCGAATTAATCCATAGTCGCTCAATCTTCTGATTGCGAGCACCCGTCATATAGTAGATGGAATAAAATATATTTGAACCTTCGCGATCCACGTCACATGCGTTGATGACGTGATCGGTTGCGCGAATAAGCTTTTTAACGACCTGAAATTGCTTGTACTTCCCTGGCGCAACTTGAAATTCGTAGCGTTCCGGTAAAATTGGTAAACTGCCGAGTGACCAGCGTTTCCAAGCGGGATTGTATGTATGCGGCTCTTTTAATTCCACGAGATGCCCGACGCCCCATGTGATGAAGGCTCCTTGAGGGAATATGTCGCACGGTTGAATTTCAGTATAGCCGTCGTGTTTACGTGTAGTGAATGCATCTGCATAGGCCTTTGCTTGGCTAGGTTTTTCAGCTAGGATGACCGGTTTCATGCAATCGCCTCCATTTCGTTCGTAGTACGTTCGTTCTGTTAGTCGTATTATCTCATATTTGGGGGTGGGTGGCTATTAGGCATGTAGTGGAAAAGAGAGTTTTGAGATAAACAAAACAGGTAGAAGATCAATATAAGATCTAAAAAGATGTATGTACCTGTAACCTTTTACCGTCTCATACGAACTATTGTATAGAACCCATAGTGAGGAGCGGATTTTTTATGAAAATGAATAAAGTTGTAACCTTTGCGATGTTAGCTTTGCTTATTGGCGGCGTAGCAGTACCTCAAGCGGTTAGTGCGAGTGATGAAGAGAAGGCTGAAGTGACATCTGATGAAAAAGCTTTTATTAAAGTAGAAGGAACAATCGAAGGCATAGAAAAGAACGATGAGTTAACACTTTACACGATTAAAGGAGAAGAAGAATCGCCCGTATTGGCCATTACAGAAGAAACACTGCTATTCGATAATACCGGAAAAAAGATAGAATTGAAGAAAGGTGACAAAGTGTCTGCTTATACCCGTGCGGATAAACCAAGGATTATGATTTACCCACCACAGTACACTCCGGATGCTGTCATTGTGGAAACAGATATAAAGACCACCGCAGTAGTTGGAATATTTGATGACGAATTGGTGGATTCGTACTTGAAGCTACAGTTGAATATAGATGACGATACAGACATTTCCAGCGCTTCAGGTAATAAAGTGAAAGCTGATGACTTGAAGAATAAAGACTTGCTAGTATTCTACAAAGAAACAACGCGAAGTATACCAGCTCAGACAATGCCAGAGAAAGTAGTTGTACTAGACGAAAATCCAGTAGATGAAGATGCTACTGTAGAACAGATCATAGAAGATGATCATTATATGGTTGACGGTGTGAAGATGGTACCGCTTCGTTTGCTTGCCGAGAAACTAGGCTATGTAGTGGATTCAACTGGTGTCGGTGCGATTGTATCAAAAGGTGCTCCATCTTATACGATTACTCGCGGACAAAAGGAATATGACTACAATAAATCATTGATGAAGTTCGAAGCGGCACCGGAGCTACTGGAACCAAGGAAAACCTATGTACCGGTAGGGTTAATTGAAGAAATGATGAAGTAATGAAACTATATAAAAACAAGGCAGGCATCCGTGGACATCTGCCT
This sequence comes from Sporosarcina sp. P16b, assembly GCF_002743065.1. Lineage (NCBI taxonomy): Bacteria > Bacillati > Bacillota > Bacilli > Caryophanales > Caryophanaceae > Sporosarcina > Sporosarcina sp. P16b. The sequence goes on from NZ_PDYO01000008.1 coordinate 9,972, forward strand.
TGTTTGCCATTTACATCAAGACTTCTTTTTCACTTGTTTCTTTTCTTTCGGATAGAGGTTTGTAAAGTAATCGTTCGTAATGTCCCGTACTTGTCCACTTAAGAATAGGACCGCAATCACGTTAGGAATTACTACGATTGCGAGTAATAGATCAAGGAACTTCCAGACGAACTGCAATCCACCAAGTGCTCCGATGATGATTGCCGCGATATATGCCACGCGTATTACGATGGAGAAGTTGGGTCCGAATAAGAACTCCGCTTGCTTTTCTCCGTAATAAATAATGACTACAATCGTTGTAATCACGAACAAGAATAATACAATGGATATAATAATTCCGCCTAGGGAAGCACCAAATATTGTACTATACGCTTCTGTCACCATGTTCGCCGCGTTGTCTGCGTCAATGACTTTCCAAACGCCTGTAGTTAGTATGACGAGCGCAGTCATAGTACAAACGATCAATGTATCCACGACGACTTCAAAGACGCCCCAGAAACCTTGTTTGGCAGGATGACTATTCACTGCAGCTGCGTGTGCAATCGGTGCTGTACCGATACCGGCTTCATTGGAATATAATCCGCGGGCGAGTCCCCATCGAATAGCCGCTGCGACACCGGCCCCTGCGAAGCCGCCTGCCGCTGATATCGGTTGAAATGCATGTGTGAAAATCAAGCCAAATGCTACGGGCACTGCATCGACATGAGCTCCGATAATAATGAGTGCTGTTAAAATATAGACCACGACCATGGATGGAATTAGACGTTCTGTTACACGCCCAATCGCTTTAATTCCTCCAAATGAAATGAGTGCAACCAGTAACGCGACGAGAATACCTGTTACGATTGGAGATAAACCAAATGAACCTTCAAGGGTCGTAGCGATGGAGTTAGATTGCACCATAGTACTCGCCATAACTTCTAACATGAGGGCGAATGCAAAGATATACGCAACCTTTTTCCAACCAAGTCCCTTTTTTATGTAATACATCGGACCACCGACATAATCACCGGCAGCATTCTTTTCACGATATTTGATACCGAGCACGACTTCGGAATATTTCGTACCGATTCCGATCAGTGCCACAATCCACATCCAGAAGATCGCGCCAGGTCCACCTAGCGCGATGGCTACAGGAACTCCGACGATATTTGCTGCTCCCATCGTAGAGGCAAGTGCAGAGGTTGTTGCTTGAAAAGGGGTTAGCGTACCGTCCCCAGAACCTTTAGACATAATCCTTCCGAAGGTTTGACGAAAAATGTGAGGCATATAACGGAACTGGAAGAATTTCAGACGAATTGTAAGAAACAATCCGCCTCCCAGAAGTAAAATGATGATGGGTAATCCCCATAAAAAATCCGAGACGATTTCTACCCATTTCGTAAACGTATTCATTGGCAACGACTCCTTTTGTAGTTTGATACTATTCAAACATCTAGTTGTTTTGTTTCGGTTTACGAATTAGTTGTCTACTATACTAGTGAATGTATGGAAGAAATGTCAAATGAAATTAGAAATGTGCTCATTTTTAGTACTTGAGTCATTGTTGATAGATACACGATGAAACGTACATTTGAAAGAGATACGATAAGCCATTTTGCCGTATACTACTGTGCAAAATATATAGAATTATTTGAAATCTGTTGACAGACGGCTAAAGACCATGTAGTATTACGTTCAATATTACATTGCAGACTAAGAATGGAACTAGTAAAAATGTTTATGTCTATGCAGAGAGCTGATGGTTGGTGGAAATCAGCAGACGTACATTTTGAACTCATCCATGAGTCACTCCCTGAAAGTTCTACAGTAAGGGAAGTCGGTTTCCTCCGTTAACGGGATAGACAGTAATTGCTGTCGATAAGTGGATTTGCCAAGTATGGTGAATCAATTAGAGTGGTACCGCGAGTATAACCTCGTCTCTATATTTCAATATAGAGATGGGGTTTTTTGTTTTTATTTTTTTAAAAAAAGGAGTGCAAAGGGATGAGCAGAAAAATTTGGGTTTTTGATACAACATTACGTGATGGAGAACAGGTACCAGGCGCTAAACTAAATCTTTATGAAAAAGTAGAGATTGCACAGCAATTAAAGAAGCTTGGCGTCGACATTATCGAAGCAGGTTTTCCTGCTTCATCCCAAGGTGACTTTGAAGCGGTGAAAGCTGTTGCGCAGCGGGTAGGTAACACAAATGACATCATGATCACAGCATTGGCACGCGCGGTTCAGGCTGACATCGATTCAGTTTATCATGCAGTAAAGTATGCAGAAAACCCGATGATTCATATGGTGCTAGGTACTTCTGATATTCACGTGGAGAAAAAGTTCAACAAATCAAAGGACCAGATCCTTCAACTAGGCGTAGAAGCGGTGAAATATGCAAAAACCTTAATGCCTCAAGTTCAGTATTCAACGGAAGATGCATCACGCTCGGAATTCGAGTATTTATGGCATACAATCGAGTCTGTTATGAATGCGGGTGCGACAATGATCAATGTGCCTGACACAGTGGGCTTTTCAGAGCCTGAAGAATTCGGTGCGATGATTTATAAATTAAATGACCGGATGAAAAACTTGAATCCGGATGTCTTATTAAGTGTTCACTGTCATAATGACCTAGGAATGGCGACGGCAAACACTTTAGCAGCGGTCAAGAATGGCGCGGATAAAGTAGAGTGTACAATGAATGGAATCGGAGAACGGGCAGGAAATGCTGCGCTTGAAGAGGTAGTCATGGCATTGAAAACAAGAAGCTCAATTTATAACGTGCGTACGCAAATCAACACAAAAGAAATTATGAATACTTCCCGTCTTGTATCTAGCTTTATGGGATTGGATGTGCAAGTGAACAAGGCGATTACAGGTGATAATGCTTTTGCGCACTCGTCGGGTATACATCAAGATGGCTTATTGAAATCCCGTGATGCGTATGAAATTGTTCATCCGGAAGACGTTGGATTAGATGATATGGAATTGATTTTGACAGCACGGTCAGGACGACATGCTGTGAAAAACGCTCTTGAAAAGCTAGGCTTTACTCATATGAAGCCAGAGGAGTTTGAAGGGGTTTTTGAAGGATTCCTAACATTGGCGGATATGAAAAAGGAAGTATATGACCATGATTTATATATAATTGTGGAAAACTATTATGAAAAGCATGATAAGGAGAACGTGACGAATTACAGCAGTCATTTCTTTGAATTTGAAGACTTACAAGTCGTCAGCAATTCTAGCTTCCCTTCAGCCAGCGTCAAAATTCGCAAAGGGGAAGAAATCTTCCAGTCGAGTGCTGTTGGTACGGGTCCAATCGATGCGCTGTATTCAGCAATTGCAGAAATTACAAAGATACAAGTTAAATTGATTGGCTATGATATTAGCAGTGTTTCTCGAGGGAAAGACGCATTAGGAAAAGTGAAAATTACTATTGCACATGAAGGAGAAAATTATATCGCGAAGGCAGCTGACACTGATATTTTGAAAGCAAGTGCACTGGCGTACATCAATGCAATCAATAGTGTAATCGTAGCGAAAATAAAAGGAACTTCTGCACATAAGTTAGCCGTGAATATTTAATTTAAAATAAAGAGGCAGCTGTTCGTTTTTGAATAGTTGCCTTTTCTTATGTGTAAATTTGAAGTAAACCAAAGAAGAGTCCTAAAATTTTTTAATAGTATGGAATAATTAAACATAGTTCATTAAATCAATCTAACTACATAAATAAGATTTGCGGTATTATATTTATAGACTCTAGTAGATTGTACATAACGAAATAGTAAATACACTACTTTTTTAATAAAACCAATTACTATAACGTAATCTGCACGGCTAACTATTTATCGTTATCAATAAATATATTAATTTTAAGAAATAGAAGTTACAAGTAGACTATTTTACATATTTATTCTTTTGTTTGCTAAATTACTACCTAGTGAAGGACGCCTGAATAGAATATTCTGAAATTGGTGTTGACTTAATGAAAAATATGTATTAATGTATTGCTATATATAACGAATAAAGGCAACGTCGTTCAATACGCGTTATATTCGTATGAAGTAATATGAGAGAAAAGGGAGGATTTATCTATGTACAACCCAGAAATTGAAAGCGCACCCATTTCCGAAAAGCGAGAATTACAGCTTAAAGGATTAAAAAAGACAGTGGAAAACGTATATAAGAATGTAGGGTTTTATAGACAGAAATTTGATGAATTGCAAATTAAGCCTGAAGACATTCAATCGTTGGAGGATATTAAAAAGCTACCATTCACAAAGAAAAAAGATTTCCGTGATCAGTATCCATACGGACTATTTGCTATTCCTGTGGACGATGTTGCAAGAATCCATGGTTCATCTGGAACAAGTGGAAAGCCAACTATTGTCGGCTACTCAGAGCGTGATCTTAAGAACTGGGGAATTTTAGTGGCACGTGCTATCGTTGCTGCTGGCGGTAGAAAATCTGATGTTTTTCATAATGCGTATGGGTATGGATTGTTTACAGGAGGACTTGGTCTTCATCAAGGTGCCGATGAATTAGGTGTAGCTACAATACCGATTTCTGGAGGGAATACAGAACGTCAAATTACAATCATCAATGATCTTAAGCCACGTGGAATATGTGGTACCCCGTCTTACGTCTTGAGTATCATTGAGAAGATGGAAGAACAAGGAATGGATCCACGTGAGACAAATCTTGCTTACGGCATATTTGGAGCAGAGGCTTGGTCTGAAAGCGTGCGTCAAAAGTTAGAACAGAAACTAGGAATAAAAGCTGTAGATATCTATGGATTAAGCGAAATTATGGGACCTGGTGTTGCGTCTGAATGTCATGAAGCGCAGGATGGATTACATATTGCAGATGATCATTTCTTTGTTGAAGTAATTAATCCCGATACACTTGAACCCGTTGCCGATGGAGAATTAGGAGAATTAGTATTTACTAGTTTGCAAAAGGAAGCGCTTCCAGTTATCCGTTACCGTACGGGAGATATTGCATCAATTACTCATGAGAAATGTAAATGTGGAAGAACAACTACTCGTATGTCACGTGTTAAAGGACGAACAGACGACATGATCATTGTTCGAGGAGTAAATGTTTTCCCTTCCGAGATTGAACGGGAATTACTTCAAATAGAAGGATTGTCACCTGTTTATCAAATCCAATTAGTTCGCAAAGGCGTTATGGATGCAATTGAATTACATATTGAGATCGAGATTTCTCTATATGAACAAGTTGGCTGTGACCTACTTCATGAATCCATCACGAGTATGAAGCGGAAGATCCAACATAAGTTGAAGAATTCGTGTTTAATTTCAGTGGATGTTGTGTGTAATGAACCGAAAGCACTTCCAAGATCTGAAGGAAAAGCGACACGTGTTGTAGATAAGCGTGAAAATTCACCTGTAAGCGTATGACAATAACAACTGGATAAGGGCGTGAAGTGAGTGCAAGATTTTTTACAGTTCACATTAACGGGAATTACGATTGGAAGTATTTATGCAATTGTCGCCCTCGGTTTTGTTACCATTTATAGTGTGACGAAAGTTATCAACTTGGCTCAAGGTGAATTCGTCATGCTTGGTGGATTGACCATGTTTTCACTCGTTTCAGTAGGCGTGCCATATTGGCTTTCCTTTATTGCTACGATACTTTTTGTGACATTCATCGGGTGGCTAATGGAGTTCCTTTTGATACGTAGAGCCAAAGGTGCTGACGCGATCAGCTTAATCATTTTGACTATTGGAACTTCGATCTTCATCCGTGGAATCAGTAGTATGGTATGGGGAAAAGATCAACATACAGTAGCACCTTTCATGGATAATACTCCTGTTACAATTGGAGGCGCAGCCATTACCCCCCAATCCATTTGGGTCGTTTTGATTATGCTGTTAGTTGTCGGTCTTATGTATATGTTTATCGACAAAACAATGCTAGGAAAAGCATTCCAAGCATCCTCTGTAAACCCGATGGCTGCAAGATTAATGGGAATAAGTCCAAAAAGAATGTCTTCCTTTTCCTTTGTTTTAAGCGCTTCTCTTGGAGCTATTGCGGGCCTTGCGATCGCGCCAATTATTTTCCCGGCATATGATATGGGTGCTATGTTAGGCATTAAAGGATTTTCAGCAGCAATTCTAGGGGGACTAGGTAGTGCCCCCGGAGCTGTCATTGGTGGTTTGCTAATTGGACTATTTGAATCCATGGGTGCCGGCTATGTTAGTTCAGGAATGAAAGATATTATTACATTTTCAATATTTTTGCTTATATTGATTATTAGACCCAATGGTATTTTGGGTGAAAAAACTATTGGGAAAGGAGGGTTGTAATGAAGTTACAAGGCGTACAGCAGACGAAGTGGTGGGGCGTAGTTGTATTCATTGCTGCCATCCTCATATTTCCATTGGTAGTTACTCAGTCATTTTTTATTACACAGGCAACATTTGCAGGTATATACGCAATTATAGCCATCGGTTTAGGCTTGTTAATGGGTTATGCCGGACAAATATCTTTAGGACAGGCAGCATTTTATGGAGTGGGAGCATATACCACTTCGATTTTGACAGCTACGTGGGGATGGAGTCCTTGGCTTAGCTTGCCTATAGCTTTACTCGTTCCGGCTCTTCTAGCTTTTTTTATGGGATATACGATGTCACGTTTAAGTGGATATTACTTAGCTATGGCAACATTGGCTCTTGGTATAATCGTTCATGGTCTTTTGGTTGAGGGTAAAGGAATCACAATGGGAGCATCAGGATTTTATGGGATCCCCCAGCTGTCATTGTTTGGCATGACAATCAACCAAGGAGTTCCATATTACTTTCTAGTATGGTTTTTTGTTTTAATAGTTTTAATTCTATCACTGAACATTGTTCATTCTCGGGTTGGACGTGCACTCCGTTCTATACACGACTCAGAAATAGCCTCCAGCTCGATGGGGGTTAATACGGGCAGGTATAAAATGCAGGTGTTTATATTGAGCGCTGCATTTGCGGGGCTTGCCGGCTGGTTGTTTGCCCACATGAGTTACAGTATATCTCCATCTGCCTTTACATTTGATGCATCCATTCTTTTCTTAGCAATGGTCGTTCTCGGAGGAAGTGGAAGTGTATGGGGGGCATTAATAGGGGCTTTACTAATTCGTATGATCGGCATTACCGTTCATACACTTGGTGAGCAATTCTCGTTTATCACTAGTGATTCGGAACACGTGATTTATGGATTAATCTTAATATTAGTCGTTATCTTTATGCCAAAAGGTCTGTTTCCAACAGTAATAGACTGGTTTAAAAATACATCCATAAAAAGAGTAGAAAAAAAATCATCTGTACCCGTCACACCGATAGAACGAAGTGTTTCAGAATGAGAGGATGATGACATTGTTGCAAGTAGAATCAATTACAAAAAGATTTGGCGGAGTTGTAGCAAATAGCGATGTCAGCTTCTCTGTCGATGAAGGGCAAATTGTTGGGCTAATAGGACCGAACGGAGCAGGAAAAAGCACAATGTTCAATATGATATCTTCTATATTTCCACCGAGCGAAGGAAATATTTTGTTTTGCGGGAAGAGGATTGATCTCCTCCCTTCATATAAAGTAGCTCCATTAGGCATATCACGGACCTTCCAAAACTTACAAGTGTTTAAAAATATGACAGTGATTGAGAATGTCATGGTAGGCCAGCATATGAGAACGAAGCAAAATCTTTCAGGAGTTGCTTCCATGTTACTTGGCATTGCAAAAAATGAGCGCAAAGTGTATGAAGAGGCAATGGATATCTTACGTTTCTTCAATCTAGAACTACTATACGATCAAAAGGCATCTAGTTTGTCATTAGGTAAATTGCGACTATTGGAATTTGCCCGTGCTTATGCCACAGAACCTAAACTTCTTCTGTTGGATGAAATTGCAGCGGGATTAAATCATAGTGAGACGTCTGAAATGAGTGAGTTGATTAAAAGAGTAAGAGACTCTGGAGTAACCATTCTAGTCGTCGAGCATGATATGGATCTAGTCATGAGCATTTGCGATAAACTCGTTGTTTTGGATCAGGGCATGAAGATTGCAGAAGGAACCCCAAAAGAAATTCAAGCGAATGAAGCGGTCATTGCGGCTTACTTAGGTGCTGAGATCGAGGAGGAAGTCGTATGAGTGAACAAAAGCTACTTGAGGTACTCGACTGTTCTGTAAGCTATGGACCGATTCAAGCATTGAATGGCGTATCACTGTCTGTTAAACAAGGAGAAATTGTCGCTTTGCTAGGTGCAAATGGAGCGGGTAAGACAACTCTTCTACAAACCATGTCTGGACTACTTCGACCGACAAGCGGCCAAGTTATCTATCAAGGCACGGATATTACAGGAATGGAAGCAGAAAAGATTGTTGAGAAACACCTAATTCATGTACCTGAACATCGTCAAATTTTTTCTACAATGACTGTGTTGGATAATTTATATTTAGGTGCTTACCATCATCGTAAAACTACTAACAAGCAGGCAATAGAAGAAAACATCAAAAGAGTTTTCAAATTATTCCCAATATTGAGTGACCGAAAAGATCAAATGGGTGGAACGATGTCTGGCGGTCAGCAACAAATGCTTGCGATTGCAAGAGGTATGATGGCAGAGCCTGACTTATTGTTATTAGACGAACCTACATTAGGACTAGCTCCACTTATAGCGAAGGACGTATTAGAACTAGTCGGTAATTTACGTAAGCAGTTTGGAACAACGATTTTATTAATAGAACAAAATTTACATGCATCCCTTAAAGTTGCTGATCGGGGGTATGTCATTTCTCATGGTGAAATCATTAAGAGCGGCAGTTCAAGTGAATTATTGAATGATCCGGAAGTAAAAGAAGCTTATTTAGGCCACACAGTACATTGATGATGGGGGATGAGAAGATGTTCAAAAAATTAACTATGCTATTTCTAGCAGTTATCATTTCATTGATGCTAGCCGCATGTAGCGACACAGACGCGAAGTCCGAAAGTGGGGAACTGACAGAGTATAAGATCGGTGCCATTTATTCAAAAACGGGTCCAAACAGTCCGTTAGGCGAACCTGAATGGAATGCAGCAAAACTACTAGAAGAGAAAATCAATGCAGATGGTGGAATTAATGGCATTCCGCTAAAGATCATCTTGGCGGATGATGAATCCAGCCAGGAAAAAGCAACACAAGAAGCTAATCGATTAGTGAACGACGAAAAAGTATTAGCGTTACTCGGGTCTTCAGGTAGTGGTGAAAGCCTTGCTATGAAAGGAATCGCCTTGCAACAAAAAGTTGCTATGATCTCGGCTGCAGCGAGTGCGCATGTCGTTGAACCTGTTGAAGATGCAGAATGGGTATTTAAAACACCGCAATCGGATAGACAAGCAGTTGAACGGGTTTATATGTATTTAAAAGAACAAGGAATTAAGAAAATTGGTACGATTAGTGATTCCAATGCGTTTGGCTCAAGTGGCTTGGAGCAATTGGAAGCTTTGGCAGATGACTATGATATTAAAATCGTAGCAAAAGAAAGCTATAATACACAAGATCCTGATATGAGTACGCAAGTGACGAAGATTAATAGTGCAAAAGCAGAAGCAATCGTCGTCTGGGGAACGAATCCCGGACCTGCCGTCATCGCAAAGAATGCGCATGATCTAGGAATTAGTTTACCGGTATTTGGAAGTCATGGCATTGCAAATCAAAACTTTATCTCTTTAGCGGGAGAGGCTGCAGAAGGTGTAGTAATTCCAACTGGAAAGCTATTATTCCCAGACCAGATTCCTAAAGATGATATACAGCACAGTGTATTATCAGAGTTCTACAATGAGTATACAGAAAAGTACGGCAGTGAACCGACTAACTTTGGTTCTTATGGTTATGACAATGTGATGTTGACAGTGGAAGCATTAAAGAATGGTGCTACTGATCGTGAAGCAATTCGAGATTATTTAGAAGAGAATATTAAAGACTGGATTGGTACGACAGGAGTTTATAATTACACAGCTGAAGATCATAATGGGCTTGGACCGGAGAGCTTTGTAATGGCGACTGTGAAGGATGGAAAATGGACATATATTGAATGATGTAAAAAGCACTGCGTCTTAGCAGTGCTTTTTGTATGAAGAGTTTTTAAACAACTACATATCTACTAAGTAAAATACGTCCGTGACGCAATGCTCTAGAATCTCGAAATGAAAATAAATTATTCTGAATATATTCTTGACAACGCTTACACATTGATTTAAGATACTAAGTATAACAAGAAAAGCGAACAACGTATTTTATGCGTTATACTTGAAAGGATCGATTTTCTTTCGATAGAGAGGAGAAGCCAGCATATGAGTAATGAACAGAAAGTTTATGATATAACAATAATTGGTGGCGGCCCTGTGGGTTTGTTTACATCCTTTTATGCAGGTATGCGTCAAATGTCGGTAAATTTGATTGAGAGTCTTCCGCAACTTGGTGGTCAACTAACAGCTTTGTATCCAGAAAAGTATATTTACGATATTGCAGGTTTCCCAAAAATCACTGGACAAAAACTTATTGACAATCTAGTTGAGCAGATGTCTCAGTTTGAACCAACTATCACACTTGAACAAGAGGTACGTGAAGTGACTAAGCAAGAAGACGGGAACTTCAAAATCAAAACGAATAAAGAAACACATTATTCTAAGGCAATTATTATTACTGCAGGAAATGGTGCATTTCAACCTAGAAAGATTGAAATTGAAAACGCTGAACAATACGAGGGTAAAAACTTACATTACTTTATTAAAGATTTACAATACTTCGCAGGAAAGAATGTTCAGGTTTTTGGCGGTGGAGATTCTGCGGTAGATTGGTCTCTAATGCTTGAGCCGATTGCCAACAAAGTAACACTCGTTCACCGCCGCGATAAATTCCGCGCACATGAAGCTAGTGTTGAGAACTTAATGAATTCCAAAGTTGAAGTTAAAACACCATATATTCCATCATTATTTATTGGTGAAGATCATATTGAAAAAATCGTTCTAAGTAAAATGAAGTCAGACGAGGAAGAGGAAATCGCAATTGACGAAGTGATAGTCAACTATGGTTTCGTGTCTTCACTTGGTCCTATCAAGAATTGGGAACTAGAAATAGAAAAGAACAGCATTGTCGTTAATTCGAAAATGGAAACGAATATTGAAGGTATTTATGCTGTAGGCGACATTTGTACGTATCCAGGAAAAGTTAAACTTATAGCTAGCGGGTTTGGAGAAGCACCTACGGCTGTTAGTAATGCCAAGGTCTACATTGATCCAACGGCTAAAGTTCAAGCAACACATAGTACGACATTAATGGAGAAAAAGGAAAAGCAAGATCAGAAAAAAGTCCCGGTCAACTCTTAAACATTTGACTAATTAGAATAAAGGAGGACACCTTTTATGGCTACACATACTATTGTTGATCAATCAACTTGCATAGCGTGCGGTGCTTGCGGAGCAAGTGCACCTGACATTTTTGAATATAATGATGAAGGTTTTGCATTCGTACATCTAGATAATAATGAAGGTTCAGCAGAAGTCGATGAGGATTTATTGGATGATTTGGATGATGCGGTTGAGGGCTGCCCAACTGACTCCATTAAAGTATCAGAATATCCAATCGTTTTGGAAGAGGTCTAGTATTTTTTTGAGACCGAGTATAACAAAATTTATGAAAAGACGTTAAGTTTGTTATATTTGATCGTTTAAATACGTATCTTGTGGTATTAACTTTTCAAAATCTAAAGGAGGAATTAGATAAATGGTAATGATGACAGCGATGACCGCAGATGAAAAGATGGAGTATTTCATGGAACGTATAGAAAGTGGCGAAAAGATCCAGGCAGATGATTGGATGCCCGAAGAGTATCGTCAAACGTTAATTAAACTCATTTCCATGCACGGAATCAGTGAAATTATGGGAGCGCTCCCTGAGAAAGAGTGGGTACCTAAAGCGCCTTCACTATACCGCAAACTTGGAATTATGGCGAAAGTACAAGATGAAATGGGTCACGGACAACTATTATTACGCGTAGCAGAAGATTTAATGAAGCCATATGGTAAAACTCGCGGTGATATCATGCAGGATCTATTCAATGAGGATCTGAAGTTTCATAATGTATTTCATATGGAAACAAAGACTTGGGCAGATGCAGGATTGATAGGTTGGTTAGTAGATGGGGCTGCAATCATTACACAAACGAATATGCTAGATGCATCTTATGGGCCGTATGCAAAGGCCTTACAACGTATTTGTGCAGAAGAAGTATTCCATGCGCAGCACGGAGAGTCGATTATCATGGCACTTGCTGAAGGAACAGAAGAACAGAAAGCAATGGTGCAAGACGCGCTTAACCGCTGGTGGCCAGCACTGCTTATGTTTTTTGGACCTCCAAGTAAAGCTACGACAGGTGCATCAAAGCAAGAAGCTACTATTAAATATCGTATTCGTAAGAACACAAATGAAGAATTACGCCAGAGCTTCTTGGACAAATACATTCCGAGAATTCTATCGCTCAGTTTAACAATCCCGGATGATACATTGCATTTCGATCAGGAGAAGAAACATTGGGTTTATCAGCAACCCGACTGGTCAGAATTCAAAGAAATTATTAAAAATAATGGACCAAAATCACAAGCGCGTCTTAATCTTCGCCGTTCATCATATGAGAACAATGCGTGGGTACGTGAAGCGTTAAGTGCAATTGTTGAATAAAGGAGCGGAAGAGAATATGTCAGAGAAAACATTTTATCAAGAGTTTGAAGTATTTAGTAAACGCACCCATGCTGCGTCATTCCAGCACCAATTCGATTTACTAGCACCAAATGAAGATATGGCACTTATGATGGCACAAGAAAACTTTATGCGTCGTGAGCCAGTCGTTGATATATGGGTCGTAAATAAAAAAAATATCCGAAGTATGGATGAAGAAGAACGTCTTTCTTTGAGTCGTTTAGATAACAAAGATTACCGTACTACAAAAGGTTATGGTTACTTACGTAAAAAATGGCGTAAATACGAACAAGAAATGCTCGATGAGAAGGAAATCCTATCTTGGGCAGGAGGTAAAGAAAAATGAGTAATGTTGAAAAAATGATGAGTACGGAAGAGAAAAAAGCAGTAGAAACGCTTTTGTTTCAGTTAGCAGATGATGATTTCCTGTTTTCATATCGTGGCTCTGAATGGTTGGGTCTAGCTCCGCATATAGAAGAGGATGTTGCATCATCTTCTATCACACAAGATTCTATGGGTCATGCAGCTATGTATTATAAGTTGCTAGAGGACTTAGGATTAGGTAATGCAGATGATCTAGCTCACTTACGTCCTGCAGTAGAACGAAAAAATAGCGTTTTGACTGAACGTATTAATGGTGACGGCTATTATATGGACACACCACAATATGATTGGGCTTATACAGTAGTTAGAAGTTACTTCTATACACAAGCGAAACGAGCGAAGATCAATTCACTCAAAGAAAGCTCATATGAACCACTCCAAGAGATTGCTGTAAAAGTCAGTATGGAACTCTATTATCATGTGATGCATTGGAAGTTATGGTTCAAACAATTACTAAGCTCCACAGAAGAAGCGAAAACTAAAATGATGAGTGCAATTGAATTAGTTGTTGCAGACATAGGAGATCTATTCTCTTATGGAGAACAAAAAGAACTGATTGAACGCTTTGACTTGATAGATTCAGAAGAAAAAATACAAAATGCTTGGCTTGAAGCATTACGTCCAACATTTGAAAAATTGCAATTGGATTTACCGATAATTCCTGAACCTAAGTTGAATGGACGTAATGGACAACACACAGATGAGTTGCAAGCAGCTATCGATACACTTTCTGAAGTGTACAGACTCGATACAGCCACTAACTGGTAATAGATAGAAAGAGGTGTTTTGAAATGGTGGCTCTTATAAAAAACTCACAAAACTTGGAAGTATGGAAGGTGCTTGAAAGCGTCAAGGACCCTGAAATTGATACAGTCAGTATAGTGGATCTTGGAATGGTGGAGAAAGTGGAAGTTGAAGCCGAACAGATCAAGGTAACGTTATTGCCTACGTTTTTAGGTTGCCCGGCACTTGAAATCATCCGAACGAATACTAAGAATGCTGTGATGGGGCTATCTTTTGCCAAAAACGTCGAAGTAGAATTTATTTTCAGTCCTCCTTGGACATCTGATCGTGTGACGGAAAATGGAAAAAGAGGATTGAAAGAGTTTGGAATCGCTGCTCCACCGCGTCATCTGGAAGAAGATGGCTCGTGGCACGTAGATTGCCCGTATTGTAATTCAACCTACGTCACGATGGAAAATATATTTGGACCAACTGCTTGTAGAAGTATTTTATATTGCAAGAGTTGTAAAACGCCGTTCGAAGCAATGAAACCTGTATCAACAATAATGTAATTGGAGGATTTTAAATGGCTAAATTAATCGCACTATACAAACACCCTGAAAACAAAGAGGAATTTGACGAGCATTACTTCAATGTTCATTCACCACTCACAGCGAAGATTCCTGGCTTGCGTGAAATGAAAGTAACGAAATTCACTGGTAACCCAATGGGTGGAGAACCACCGTATTACTTGATGTGTGAAATGATTTACGATGATGCTGCATCATTAAAAGCAGGTTTGAGCTCTGATGAAGGAAAAGCTTCTGGAAAAGACTTGATGGGCTTTGCAGGTAAGCTAGTTACTTTAATGATAGGTGAAGACAGCGAATGACAGCCTTCAAATTCATAGAAACATCGGTTGATCAACAAATCGGCATCATTGAATTGAACAGACCTAAGCAATTGAACTCTTTAAATCGTTGTATGGTAGGTGAAATTCTTGAGGCGCTGCAAGCGTTTGATCGAAATGAGGAAGTACGTGTAATTTTGCTAGTTGGCAAAGGAAAAGCTTTCTCTGCTGGTGCTGATATAGAGGAGATGGCCGGGGCAGATTCAATGAGTCTTGAATTGTTGAATCAGTTTGCTGACTGGGATCAGATTCCTCTTATCAAAAAGCCCATCATCGGTGCAGTTCATGGATTTGTTTTTGGTGGAGGTTTTGAACTTGCCCTTTGCTGCGATGTCCTATTAGTCGCTGATGGCACAGAGTTTGCATTCCCTGAAGTGACGTTAGGTGTTATGCCAGGAGCTGGCGGGACGCAACGCTTAACTAAGTTAGTTGGACGTGCGAAAGCGATAGAGTGGCTGTGGACAGGTGAGCGAATCAAAGCTAATGAATTACAAAAATACGGAGTGATCAATCGAATCGTCTCTCCAGAGCTATTGCGCGAAGAAGCTTTACGGTTTGCAAATAAGATCGCTAGCATGCCGCCACTTGCTATCCGAATGATTAAGGATTCAGTGAACAAGGCGGTTGACTATCCACTGTATGAAGGTATGCAGTATGAGCGAAAGAACTTCTATCTCTTGTTTTCATCGGAGGATCAAAAAGAAGGAATGCAAGCTTTTGTCGAAAAGAGAAAACCGGTATATAAAGGAAGATGAGGAGACGACTTTCTATGTTTGAAACAATTCAATACGAGTTGAAAGATGGTATTGCTTGGCTTACATTGAATCGTCCTGATAAATTAAATGCATTCGTAGCTCAGATGAATCATGAAATTAAAGATGCGTTGCGTATGGCATCAAAGGACGACAATGTAAGATGCATCGTCGTGACGGGTGCAGGTAGAGCGTTCTGTTCAGGCCAAGATCTGTCAGAAGTTGATGAACAAATGGATCATGGGCAAGTACTGAGAGATCACTACGGTCCAATGATTTTGGAAATAAAGAAATCGGAAAAGCCGATTATTGCAGCAGTCAATGGAGTAGCGGCCGGAGCGGGTTTTAGTCTAGCTTTAGCATGTGATTTTCGTTTGATGTCTGAGAAAGCCAGCTACATAAATGCATTCATACATGTAGGACTCATTCCTGACTCTGGCAATCTGTTTTATCTATCGCAATTAGTTGGTTCAGCAAAAGCAGCAGAAATTTCAATTCTAGGTGAGAAAATCTCTGCAGCGCAGGCATTGGATTTGGGTCTAGCAACAAGAGTTTATTCTCAAGAAGATTTTGAGGTAGAAGTGAAAGAGTTCGCAAAAGGTATTGCCACGAAGCCAACTAAGGCTATTGGTCTAATTAAAAGAGGATTGAATGACGTTCAAACACTACCGTTTGAAGAATATCTTCAACGCGAAGCAGAAAGTCAGCGAATTGCTGGCTTAACTGAAGATCATGTAGAAGGTATCGAAGCATTTAAAAACAAAAGAAATCCTGAGTTTATTGGAAAGTAAGAGGAGGAAATAAAATGACAAATGTTCAAGAGCAAGAAGTAGCACAAACGATGAAGCGTGATTTCTATAAATTGTTTATTAACGGAGAGCAAGTAGAGAGCAGCAATGGTGCTCGGACAAAAGTCTATAATCCGGCAACAGGAGAGCTCTTAGCGGAAGTCGCAAAAGCAACTCAAGAAGATGCACAACGCGCTATTGAAGCAGCACGTAATGCATTTGATAACGGAAAATGGAAAATTACTCCGACGGGGAAACGTGCACGTGTACTTAATAAAATTGCAGCGATCATGAGAAGTCGTTTTAGCGAATTAGTAGAACTAGAAGTACTGAATACAGGTAAAACTATTTCGGCAGCACAAGCACAGATTAATCAGGCTGTAGAAGATTTTGAGTTTTATGCAGGGGCACTAGTTTCACACCGCGGCTCTGTAAATAACGTACCTGGCCAATTCCACAACTACACAGAAAAAGAGCCGGTTGGCGTATGTGCGCAAATCATTCCATGGAACTATCCTTTAATGATGGCAGCTTGGAAAGTTGCACCGGCACTTGCGGCAGGGTGTTCTGTAATTATTAAACCTGCATCTCTTACACCGCTGACAGCAATTGTTTTAGGAGAAATTTGCCATGAAGCTGGAGTTCCCGAAGGTGTAGTAAACATCTTACCAGGATCAGGTTCCGAAATTGGAAACTATCTGGTTGAACATGATTTGGTAAACAAAGTAGCTTTCACAGGCTCTACACCGATTGGTAAAGATATTATGGCACGTGCTTCTGGCACATTGAAGCGTGTCACATTAGAGTTAGGCGGAAAATCACCAAGCCTAATCTTTGAAGACGCGGATATTGATCAAGCAGTAGATTGTTCTATCTATGGTATTTACAATAACACTGGACAGTCATGTGACGCACGTTCACGAATTTATATACATGAAGATGTGTATGATGAGTTCGTTAAGAAATTCGTTGAAAAAACTAATCGTATCGTTCTGGGTGATCCGTTCAGTAAAGGGACACATGTGGGAGCAGTAATTGACCAAGGACAATTGGATACTGTAAAAGAATATGTACAATCGGCAATTGATGAAGGGGCAGAAATTTTGGCCGGTGGTGAGCAAATACACCCTGAAGGTTTTGAGAAAGGTTTCTGGTATGCAC
Source organism: Sporosarcina sp. P16b (assembly GCF_002743065.1). Lineage (NCBI taxonomy): Bacteria > Bacillati > Bacillota > Bacilli > Caryophanales > Caryophanaceae > Sporosarcina > Sporosarcina sp. P16b. The sequence goes on from NZ_PDYO01000008.1 coordinate 27,420, forward strand.
CGACAGTTATCGGTAACGTGACGCAAGAAATGCGCGTAGTACAAGAAGAAATCTTTGGTCCTGTTGTTGTGCTTTCCAAGTTCTCGAATGAAAAAGAAGCGATAGCATTGGCGAATGACTCGGTGTTCGGTCTTGCATCATCTGTTTGGTCTAAAGATGGCGCACGTGCAACACGTGTTGCAAATCAAATCCAAGCGGGCATCGTCATGATCAACTCACCATTCTCTGCTTTCCCTGGAACACCATTCGGTGGATACAAGCAATCAGGATTTGGACGCGAGTTAGCTATTGAAACATTGGATCTTTACTCCGAGACGAAGAGTATCATGTCTTACTATGGATCTCGCCCATTAAACCCATTCGGACTGTAAAAAACATTACCTTAAAAGGAACAGGGGCTAGTTTGCATGCCTCTGTTCTTTCTTACTATAAATATGAAATAGCTATTTAAAGGGGGAAGTAAAATGATTAAAAATATCGTAGTTGTTGGTTCTGGCGTGATGGGTAGAGGTATTGCTTATGTAAGTGCATTAGGTGGATATTCTGTCACTATCGTAGATATTAATGAACAAGCATTGGTTAACGCAGAGAAAGAAATTGAGTTGATCATTACAAAAGGCGTGGATCGACAAAAAATCACGCAACAGGTAGCGAAAGAGCTTCGTACAAATCTTCATTTCGAAACGGAGTTAGCAATCGCGGCAAAAACAGCGGATCTAGTTATTGAAGCGGTACCTGAAATTGCAGATATAAAAAAACAAGTATTCCAAACGATTGAAGAAAATGCACCTACATCCTGCTATTTTGCAACCAATACGTCAACTATGAGCCCAACTGAAATTGCATCGTACGGTCAACGTCCTGAACGCACTATTGCCATGCACTTTTTCAACCCTGTACATAAAATGCCACTTGTAGAAATTATACGCGGGCTAGAAACAAGTGATGAAACAGCAGAAGTCATTAGAAATGTAGCTGTGAAAATGGGGAAAGAAACAGTTGTCATCAATGAATTCCCTGGTTTTGTCACGAGCCGAATCAGCGCACTAGTCGGGAATGAAGCTTTTTACATGTTGCAAGAAGGCTTAGGCTCACCTGAAGAAATCGATAAAGCAATTAAATTGGGCCTAAACTATCCGATGGGACCATTTGAATTAGTAGACTTAGTCGGACTAGATGCACGCTTGAATAACTTGAAATATCTCCACGAAAAACTGGGTGAAAAATATCGTCCTTCCCCTCTGCTAGAACAGTACGTTAAAGCTGGACGTCTTGGCAGAAAGAGTGGAAAAGGAGTCTATGACTACACGGATAACAAGGAGATGGTGAAATCATGAAGGAAGTTGTAATCGTTGATGCAGTTCGTACACCATTTGGAAGATATAAGGGGGCGCTAAAAGCAGTTCGTCCAGATGATTTGGGTGCAACAGTAATCAAGGCCTTAATTGATAGAAATCCAAATCTTCCAACTGAAGACATTGAAGAAGTGGTCTTTGGAAATGCGAATCAGGCAGGCGAAGATAATCGTAATGTGGCTCGTATGTCAGCCTTACTCGCCGGCTTGCCTATAGAAGTGGGTGGAACAACTATTAACCGCTTATGTGGATCGGGAATCGATGCAGTTATGTATGCAGCTAGAGCAATCATGGCAGGCGAAGGGGACGTCTTCATCGCAGGCGGTACGGAGAGTATGACACGCGCGCCATTTGTGATGGGGAAGCCTGAAGTAGAGTACCCACGTGGAGATATGAAAATGTATGACACGACTATTGGATGGCGCTTTACTAATAAGGAATTAGAAAAAATGTACGGATCTGACACTATGCCGAAAACAGCGGAAAATGTAGCACAACGTTATAACATTTCGCGAGAAGAGCAAGATGCTTTTGCATATGAAAGTCAACGCCGAGCAAAAAAAGCAATTGAGGAAGATGTATTCAGTAAAGAAATAGTACCAGTTGTATATAAAGATCGTAAAGGCAATGAAATCATTGTGGATCGGGATGAACATCCACGTCCAGAATCATCTGTCGAGGCATTGGCAAAACTACGACCGATATTTGAAGGCGGCACAGTTACGGCGGGTAATGCATCAGGGGTAAATGATGGAGCAGCAGCTCTATTATTAATGAGTGCGGAGAAAGCGAAAGAACTCGGACTAAAGCCACTCGCAAAGTATGTTACAGGGGCAGTGGCGGGTCTTGAGCCGGCGGTGATGGGACTAGGTCCAATTGATGCATCGCGCAAGGCTTTAAACCGTGCAGACTTATCAATTGACGACATAGGCCTAGTAGAACTAAATGAAGCATTTGCTTCTCAATCGCTTGAATGTATTCGCCAATTGGAATTGGATACGGAGATAGTAAATGTCAACGGCGGAGCCATTGCGTATGGACATCCACTAGGAGCAAGTGGGGCACGTATTTTGATGACTTTAATATATGAAATGAATAAGCGTGATAAGCAATACGGTCTAGCAACTATGTGTATAGGTGTGGGGCAAGGTATAGCAATGATCGTAGAAAAACCAGAAGTGTAAAATCTATTACGCTTTACGCATAAAGGAGCTTGTATAATGAAACCAGTTTTATTAGAAATTGAAAACCGTATCGCTTATGTAACAATTAATCGGCCGGAATCTTTGAATTGCTTTAATTATCCAGCCTTAAAAGAACTACAAGAAATCGTAGAGACTCTCCATATTGCTCCTGATGTCAGAGTTGTAATCTTCAAAGGGGCAGGGGAAAAGGCATTCAGTGCTGGAGCAGATCTGAAAGAGCGTAAAACTCTTAATGAATCGGAAGTACGCCGTAATGTAAAAGCTATTCGTGATGTGTTCAATAGTATCGCAGAATTACCACAACCTACAATCGCTGCAGTGAATGGCCATGCGCTAGGTGGCGGTTTTGAATTGATGCTAGCTTGTGATTTCTCGATCGCGGTGACACATGCTACGTTAGGTTTGACTGAAACTAGTTGGGCAATCATTCCGGGAGCGGGAGGCACACAACGTCTGCCCCGATTAGTTGGAGTGATGAAAGCGAAAGAACTGATATTTACTGCCAAGCGCCTGACTGCAGCTGAAGCATTGGAGCTGGGTATTATATTAAAAGTAGTTGCATCAGATAATTTAATGGCATCTTGCGAAGAATTGGCAGAAGCTATTATGAAAAATGGTCCTGTTGCAATTAAACAAGCTAAATATGCAATTAATGAAGGTTTAAATACTGATCTTCGTACAGGACTTGCAATCGAGACGAAAGCATACGAATTAGTCATCCCGACCAAAGATCGCGTTGAGGCTTTACAAGCATTCAATGAAAAGCGTGAACCGGAATTCCAAGGCACATAAGCTTGTCATCATTATTGGCCAAAGGTTATAATAGAGAGAAGGAACCGAATAATTTAATTGAAAGAGTGGTTTTTTCTATCTCTAATACAAAGTCTATGATATTTACGATTTTCGGTGATTATGTTCGCCACTATGGCAATAAAATTTGGATCGGTAGCCTGATCCAGTTGATGAAAGAATTTGGCCATAATGAACAAGCTGTACGCGTTGTTCTATCTCGAATGATGAAGCAGGGATGGTTTGAAACAGAGCGTGTAGGAAGAAAGAGTTACTATTACTTAACAAAACGTGGGGTATCTCGTATCGAGGAAGCTGCATCGCGTATTTTTAAATTAGAGCCTCATGAATGGGATGGTCAATGGCGTATGTTGATTTACAACATACCTGAAGATAAACGGCAACTCCGCGATGAATTGCGGAAAGAGCTTTTATGGAGTGGATTCGGTACCTTTACGAATGGTTGTTGGATTACGCCAAATGATTTGGCGAAAGAAGTACGCTTATTAATAGCAAAATATGAGATTGAAGATCACGCCGACTTATTTCTCTCTGAGAACAGAGGACCCAGGTCAAACCAAGAATTGGTTGCCAAAAGCTGGCCTCTTGGAGAAATTGAGAAAAAGTATGAAGAGTTTATTTCGATATACAGTCATAAATTCGTCGTGTCTACAAGTGCAATGGAAAGTGGTTTGTTATCGGATGCCCAATGTTTTGTAGAACGCACCAATTTAGTGCATGAATATCGTAAGTTTTTGTTTGTTGATCCCGGTTTGCCAAAAGAACTTCTTCCTGAGATGTGGAGCGGAACACACTCAGCTCATTTATTTGCACAATATTATAAGTTACTTGCAGAACCCGCTAATCGATTTTTCGAACATATATTTGAAAAAGATAATGATATAAGTAGAAAAGACGCTACGTACGATGCTGAAGACAACCCAATGATTATAAAATGATAGAAAAAAGCCGTGAGCATTTTATTTTACGCTCATGGCTTTTCTTAATGATAACCTATCAAGCATTCAATTCGTTCTGTAAAATCAGGTTGAAGTCTTTTCCTTTCTCAACGTACGTATCTATAGACAGCTGAATCAGTTCAAGATCTTGGTCATTTAATTGTCTAACGACTTTTCCAGGAGATCCAATCACTAAAGAGCGCGGTGGAATAACTTTTCCGGAAGGGATTAAAGTGTTTGCGCCTATAATGCACTCTTCCCCGATGTCTGCATGATCAAGAATGGTTGAACCCATACCAATAATAGAACGTTTTCGGATTCTACAGCCATGTAATACTACATTATGTCCAACAGTTACTTCGTCTTCAATTTCAACAGGTGCATTTTCATATAGATGAATTGTAGAATTATCCTGTATACTGCACCGCTTGCCAATTACAATAGCACCCTCGTCCCCTCGTAATACAGAGTTGAACCATATCGTAGATTCTTCTCCAACTGTTACGTCGCCTATTAGATAAGCACCGGGGGCAATGAAAGCGGATTCATTAATCAAAGGACTTTTGTTATTGTAAGGTATAATCATGAATTTTCTCCTCCTATCGATATAAATATATGATAAAGTATAACATAAAAGGGAGTGCATTGTATGAATAGGTTATGTAAGGAATTGTCTATACGATATCCAGTCATTCATGGTGGGATGGGAAATATCAGTAGCGTAAATTTGGCGGCAGCTATTTCTGAAGCTGGGGGTTTAGGCACAATAGGTTGTGGAACATCCGGATTAGATGAGGTAGAGCAAAAAATTACCGATTTGAAATCTATGACTACACGTCCTTTTGCTGTAAATATTGCTATTAATGTAGCACCTCAAGTCGAAGAATTACTAGCATTAGTTATTAAGCACCGAGTACCTGTTGTATCGTTATCGGCTGGCAATCCGTCGCCATACATTCAAACCTTACATGATAATGAAATAAAAGTTATGGCTATCGTAGCTTCTGTAAAGCATGCATTAAAAGCGGAAGCGGCCGGAGCGGATATTATAGTGGCGGAAGGGTTTGAAGCTGCTGGTATCAACTCGCCTCTTGAATTAACTACGATGACGTTGATTCCGCAAATTACTAAAAGTATTCAAATTCCTGTCGTAGCAGCGGGTGGAATCGGGGACGGAAAAGGTTTAGCTGCAGCACTTGCTCTAGGAGCTGAAGGTGTGCAGATGGGCACTCGCTTTATAGCCACTCAGGAAATGCAAGCGCACGAACTCTATAAGCAACGTCTACTAGATGCATCTGACATAGAAACGAGAATCATTGGTCGTGAAGTGGGTCGTGTGAGAAGAGTACTAACTAACGATTATGTAATGAACCTAGAAAAGCGTGTAAAAGAGGGAATGAAGCTAGAAGAGTTTAATGAAGCGACTACCGAGGTACAGCATGTGTTAGGTGCCATAAAGGGAGATATGCAGAACGGCTATATCAATAGTGGTCAGGTCGCTGGATTAATAGAAGATATTCCAACGGTCCAAGAACTATTGGAACGTATGATGATAGAAGCGAAGGAAGCGTGTAAACGCACTGCAAATTTACTGTGAATCAATAAAGACAGATATAAAGCACTTGCTTATAATTGTTGGATAGCAAGAGCTAGTATATCTATTGGTTATTCAAAGATAGCAAGACAAAATACCTTAGTTATTCTATTCACTTATATGATCTGCGAAGAAGGTATGGTTGTTCGATTGATCACCCCATGAAATAGAAAATAGAATCTCCAGGGAAAATCCTATAAAAACAATAATAAAAGGCTACCGCTCGGCAAAATGTTACTCGTGCCGAGTGATGCCTTTTTATTATTGTCAAATTTATGATAATAGTTTTCTTACTCTTCATCCCGACAATAATCACGAATCAATCGGGATGCTTTCGACTGGCTGATCTGGAGGTCTGATGCCACACCTCTCGTAGAACCAAACTTCTGATAGGATCTTCTAACCATGGTAGCTGTTACATTATCCAATGCCTGGTCGAGAGAATTGGAATAGGCGAGTTCAGGTATATCTTTTACTTTTTCCAAGATTACTTCGGGTAAATCTTCTAAAGTGATGACTGCATCACTTGTAATTACCAGTCGCTCTATCAAGTTTTCTAACTGTCGCACATTGCCTGGCCACGAATAATGATAGAGTACATTCAAACAATCTTCAGAAATTATTTTAGTAGAGTTGTACTTGTTGTTAAAATTATTCAGAAAGCTATAAGTTAAAGGGATAATATCTTCTTTGCGTTCATCCAACCGTGGCAGTTCGATGTCAATGACATTGAGTCGGTAGAATAGATCTTCGCGGAAAGTCTTATTTTCTACCATTTTCGGTAAGTCTTGATTTGTTGCGGCGATAATACGGATATCCACTGTCTTGCTGACGTTGCTGCCAATAGGAATAAACTTTTTGTCTTGTATGACTTGAAGAACTTTTGCCTGAAGGGGCAAAGCCAACTCGCCGATTTCATCCAAAAAAAATTGTGCCGTTATCTGCTGCCTCGAACAAACCAATTTTACCGTCTTTTTTAGCACCAGTAAATGATCCTGCCGTGTAACCAAAAAGCTCCGATTCTAACAGATCTCCGGGAATAGCTGCACAATTTACATTAAGGAAAGGACCATCCTTTCTTTTACTCAATTTATGCAATTGATATGCGATGACCCCTTTTCCAGTTCCCGATTGACCATGGATTAAAATAGTAGAATCTGTAGGTGCCACCTTTTCACAAAAGCGCAGTATTTTTCGCATTTTTGCGTTGTTCGTTATAATCGTACTTGCAAAAACTTCATCTGCCGAGTTTGTAAGGTTAGGTTCCTCCTTTTTGATGAGCCGTTTAAAATCTTGTATTTCGGTTGCTGTGCACACAATGTATTCAATCTCATTGTTCGAGTTCAATATAGGGAAAGCCCTAGTCAGCAATTCAGCACCAATATGAGTTTGTTGGCGTACTGAAACGGGAGTTTTCTTTTCCAGTACGAGTGGAACTACGGAAGGCGTCCAGTATCCATCGTTAAAAAAGTCATCATTATACTTACCGACAACATCATCTTTTGTCATTCCATAATGCTTTTCACAATTTCGATTTACATAGACGATCCTTATCTCTTTGTCCAATACATAGATTTCATCTGATGAATAATCCAGAATTTTAAGCAAGGATTCTAAAGATAAACTCATTTTTTCCTGTTCGTTCTCATAGGACATATTGTTTCACCTTCCTACTAATTATTTTGAGTTAATTTTGAGAATATTTATATTTTACTGAGTCTCCATTGACTCAATTGTGAATCAATTGTAACAGCGTTTTATAAAAAAGACGAGAACAATCGTATTCCCATGCAAATCTCAAAAGTTGGCATGATACTTGCAATAGTATTTAGTAACGCGGCAAAGATAAGGGAATACCCTGATCGCCCCGTAACTATACCTTTAATATAAATGATAATGAGGAGGCACAATATGAACAGATCAGCCGAAGTTAGTGACATAACAATTATTGGAGGTGGACCAGTCGGCCTATTTACTGCATTTTATGCAGGACTTCGACAAATGTCTGTAAAAATTATTGAAAGCTTACCCCAACTAGGCGGTCAACTTTCTGCATTGTATCCTGAAAAATATATTTATGACATTGCAGGGTTTCCTAAAGTCAGAGCTCAGGAGCTAGTAGATAATCTAGTCGAACAAATGAATCAATTTGAGACTACTATCTGCTTAGGTGAGACGGTAATGGAAGTCTTAAAAGAACATGACGGTGTTTTCAAGTTGACTACAAATAGTGGAGTACATTATTCACGAACAATTATTATCACTGCCGGTAACGGTGCTTTTCAAGCAAGGAAGATGGAAATCGAAAGTGAAGAGAAATTCCAAAATCAAAACATTCATTACTTCGTTCAGAACATGAATCAGTTCCAAGGCAAGAAAGTGGCTTTGTTTGGTGGCGGGGATTCTGCAGTAGATTGGGCATTGATGCTTGAGCCGATTGCTGAAAAGGCTTCCATTATTCACCGGAGAGATAAGTTTCGTGCACATGAACACAGTGTAGAATTATTGAAACAATCCAAAGTGAACTGCTTGACGCCATATGTTCCAGTTGAATTGGTGGGAGACGAGAAAGTTGAAAAGGTCATCATCAAGCATTCGAAAACAGGTGAGTTGGAAGAGCTTGAAGTCGATGACGTATTGATCAATTACGGTTTTGTCTCATCGCTCGGTCCTATCAAAGACTGGAGTCTTGAAATAGATAAAAACTCCGTAGTGGTTAATTCAAAAATGGAAACAAATATTGAAGGAATATACGCGGTGGGCGATATTTGTACTTATGAAGGAAAAGTTAAGCTGATTGCATCTGGTTTTGGAGAAGCACCTGTTGCGGTGAGTAGCGTAAAAGTATTAATAGATCCGACTGCAAAAATGCAACCGCTACACAGTACGAGCGTTATGGGTGAAGCGGAAGAAGTGCCAAAGAAAGCGAAGGTTGGAGTCAACTGATTAATTTTTAGATAGGAGGCTAGGAAATGGCGCAATATACAATGGTGGAGCGAAGTACATGTATTGCTTGCGGGGCATGTAATCCTGTTGCCCCCGAACTATTTGACTACACAGCCGATGGATTTGCTTTTGCTTTATTGGATGACAATGAAGGAGTTACGGAAGTTCCAGAAGATCTGATTGAGGATTTGGAAGATGCATTTGAAGGTTGTCCAACCAACTCTATCAAAATGGCAGAGACTCCGTTCTCTTGTCAGAAAATTATAGCTAGTTAATAAAATGATTGATGAATTACAAAATATAACTCTGAAGGAGAATGAAAAATGGCTTATAATAAAGTACAGAACGCAACGAATAGAACTTTTGAAAGAACGATGCCTTACAACCTATTTACGGATCCAGAGGTATTGAAAAGAGAAAGAGAATTGATTTTCGCAAAGAGTTGGCAATTAGTCGGCCATGTTAGCCAAGTTGAGAAAAAAGGTGCATTTTTTACTGCTGAGGTTGGCGATGACCCACTTATCATTATACGTGGAACAGATGAAGTTCTACGCGCGTTTTATAATGTTTGTCCTCACAGAGCGACGAAGCTGGAGAAAAGTGATTCGGGCAAAAAGAAAATTCTACAATGCTCGTATCATGGCTGGACATTCAAAACGGATGGCGCTTTAAACAAAGCACCGAACTTCCGTAGTGAAGAAGATGCTGCTTGCGTTCAAGATGCGTGCTTGCGTTCCGTCAGAATGGAAGTAATCGAATCTTTAATTTTTGTTAACTTGGATGACAACGCAAAGCCATTGGCTGAATCATATGGCGATTTCTTCGATCGTCTAGGGAAATTTGAATTCTTGAAGAACTTGCAGTTTACTCATAAGAAGTCCCGTCATATTAAAGCGAATTGGAAAGCATTTATTGAAAACTACCTCGAATGTGATCATTGTCACGTAGCGCATCCAAGCTTTATTGACACATTAGATATGGATGATTATCAGATCATTACGTGTGAGAACTATTCAATACAAGGTTCCATGGTGAAGCCTGATAAGCAATATGGAGAAGTAAATCTAGATGAAGCAGAAATGCAAGGTGGCTCATTCTTCTGGTTATGGCCGAACTTGATGTTGACAATTTATCCGGGACCTGCAAATATGGCAACTATTCAATTAGTTCCGATCGATGAAGAAAATACTGAAATCGTTTACACATACTACTTCAGCGAAGACAGCTTGGAAAAATTGACTCAGGAAGAAAAAGACTTGATGACGTTCGCGGAGCAAGTTCGCTTTGAAGATATCGAATTGGTTGAATTAGAGCAACTCGGCTTCAAATCACGTGCATTCGAGAAAGGTCGCTACTCACAATCTGAACAAGCAATTGTACAATTCCATGAAATGGTTCTGGAGGCGCTCAATGAATAAATTACTTGATAGAACAACTAATAAACAATTAATGATTAATGGGGAATATGTAGAAGCACCAAACTACGCTCCACTATATTCTCCATATTCTAATGAAAAAATTGCTGACATTGCTATGGCGGATCAAGCACTGACGGAACAAGCGATTGAAGCTGCGTATAATGCCAGAAAAGTTATTGGTAACATGCCAGCATTTCAACGTGCTGAAATATTGGAAAACGTTGCAAGCATACTAGCAGAGAGAACGGAAGAAGCAGCGACAGTCATTTCAAGTGAATCTGCGAAGCCCATCATGTTTGCTAGAGCGGAAGTTTTAAGAACAATTGAGACATATAAATTCGCCGCGGAAGAAGCAAAACGTATCCATGGAGAAACGATTCCATTTGATGCTGCTTCAGGCGGTGTCGGACGCATCGGTTATACATTGCGTGAACCGATTGGCGTAATCGCAGCCATTACGCCATTTAACTTCCCAATGAATTTAGTGGCGCATAAAGTTGGCCCGGCAATTGCTGCAGGGAACCCGATCGTTTTGAAACCGGCTTCCCAAACACCTTTATCTGCTTTATTCATTGCGGAAGTATTTAAAGACGCTGGTCTTCCACCGGGCGTGCTAAATGTCATCACGGGACCGGGCGGTGTGATCGGCGAAGTTCTTGTCTTAGATGAACGTGTTAAAATGGTTACGTTTACTGGAAGTCCAAGTGTCGGAATCGGAATCAGCAATAAAGCTGGATTGAAGAAGACAACATTGGAATTAGGATCCAACTCTGCGTTGATTATAGATAAGGACATCGAAATTGACTCTATTATCGATCGCTGTATTATGGGAGCCTTCTCGAATCAAGGTCAAGTGTGTATTTCAACACAACGAATTTACGTTCACGAAGATCTTTACGAAGAATTCACAACTAAATTTGCTGCTGCTGCTAAACAATTGAAGTTAGGTGATCCGTTTGCGGAAGATACGTATATCTCATCGTTGATTTCAAAGAAAGAATTGGAGCGCACACTTAGCTGGATTGAAGAAACAAAGAATTACGATGCAGAAATTCTTGCAGGTGGCCATGCGCAAAACGGTGTCCTGGAACCTACAATCATTGCAAATGCAGATCATGCGCTAAAAGTTTCTTGCCAGGAAGTGTTTGCACCAATTGTCGTGGTGAATAAAGTAGATTCCGTGCAAACAGCTGTTGAGTTAGTCAATGACTCTCGTTTCGGTTTACAAGCGGGAATCTATACAAATAATGTGCAGCATGCTCTGTATGTTTCGAAAAACTTGGAAGTCGGCGGCGTGATTATTAATGACGTACCTACCTACCGTGTAGACCAAATGCCATACGGCGGTGTAAAAGAGAGCGGAACAGGACGCGAAGGCTTGAAATATGCCATTGAAGAAATGACAGAAATGAAACTCGTAGTCTGGAATCAAGGATGAAAGTGGTGGATCCGAAATTGAAAACATATAAAATTGCAGTTATTGCAGGAGATGGTATCGGTCCCGAAGTTATTGACGAAGGGATTAAGGTATTAAAGAAAACTGCCGAACTAGACGGCGGCTTCGCATTTGATTTCACTTATTTCCCTTGGGGTTGTGAATATTACACGCAACAAGGACGAATGATGGCTGAAGATGGAATTGAACAACTGAAGGAGTTTGACGCGATCTATTTAGGAGCTGTCGGATTCCCGGGTGTTCCGGATCATATCTCGTTATGGGATCTCTTGTTGATCATCCGTAAAAGTTTCGATCAATATGTCAATATTCGTCCTGTGACGTTGCTGGCGGGGGCATATACTCCACTGCAGAATATCGAACGCAAAGATATTGATATGCTGTTCATTCGTGAAAATACAGAAGGTGAATATTCGGGAGCTGGAGATTGGCTGTTTAAAGGTCAGGAGCATGAAGTGGTTCTGCAGAACGGTGTATTCTCCCGCAAAGGTACAGAAAGAATTATTCGCTATGCTTTTGAAACTGCTAAAAAACAAGGCCGTAGCCTGACAAGTATCAGTAAAGCGAATGCATTAAACTATTCGATGGTCTTCTGGGATCAAGTATTCGAAGAAGTAAGTGCAGAATACCCGGAAGTCAAAACTGCATCTTATTTAGTGGATGCTGCTGCGATGCTAATGATCACAGATCCAAAACGTTTTGAAGTAGTAGTTACTTCGAATTTGTTTGGTGATATTTTAACCGATGTCGGCGCAGCAATTGCAGGCGGAATCGGCCTGGCTGCAGGTGCAAACATTAATCCGGAGGGTACATTCCCATCCATGTTTGAACCTGTACATGGGTCGGCTCCCGATATTGCAGGCAAAGGAATCGGTAATCCTTTAGCTACCATCTGGTCTGCGAGTCAAATGCTCGATCACTTCGGTTACGAACAATACGGTAAAATGGTTGTAGATGCTATCGAGCAATTATTGGTGGACGATGAAGTGCTCACGCCTGATATGAAGGGCAGCGCTTCTACTTCTGAAGTGGGAGACCGGATTGTAGATATCATAGGGAATTTGCAGTCAGTTAAAGCTTAAATTCGATTTAATCGGTGTTATGCAAATAACACCGATTAAAATTTAACAAATGCCCGCTCGTTTGGCTGTGTGTGGGGATACTCGACACATCCACACAAGTGGGTCTTTGAAATAGGAGCGGTAATATGAGAGATAAAAAAACAGTGTTTTATTCTTCATTGGCTGTTAGCTTAGTTTTAATAAGTATCGGTATTTTTGCGCCGAAGCAGCTAGAAAACTTCTCAAATTCCTCACTTAGTTTCATCTATAATAATCTAGGTTGGTTCATTTTGGGAAGCGTTTTCATTTTCTTCGTTTTTTGTATTTATATCGGGATGTCCAAATTCGGTCATATCCGGTTGGGAGATGATGATGATCGGCCGGAATATAAGACGGCCACTTGGATCGGTATGCTATTTAGTGCTTCTATAGGAATCAGCCTGGTCTTCTGGGGAGTTGCAGAACCGGTTTCCTACTACATAGACCCTCCGTTTGGAACGGGTTATTCGGAAGAATCTGCAAAAACGGCAATGCAATTCGTTTTCCTGCATTGGGGTGTTTCGGCATGGGCCTGCTATGCGTTGGTCGGTGTATCATTAGCTTTTTTCCAGTACCGGAAAAAACTACCCGCTTCTTTAAGTTCTGTCTTTTATCCGTTGGTCGGCGATAAAATTCGAGGAACTTTCGGCAAAACTATCGACGTCATCGTCATCCTATCCATCGTCATTGGGATTGCGACTTCGCTCGGCTTCGGAACATTGCAAGTCAATAGCGGCATGAATTATCTCTGGGACGTGCCGATCGGTATTTCCACACAAGCGATCATCATCATAGTCGTTAGCATTATTTACGTGGCATCGACAGTTTCCGGTCTTCAAGGGGCTATGAAGCATCTATCCAACTTGAATATGTTACTGGCGTTCGTTTTATTGGGGTTGGTGCTTCTCTTGGGTCCGACACAGATGATTATGAAAATCTTCTTCCAAGGAATAGGTGATTATGCGCAGAACTTCATCAGCATGTCATTCCGTACGGATCCATATGGGGATGGTTCGTGGATTTCAAGTTGGACGTTGTTCTATTTCGGCTGGTGGATTGCATGGGCTCCGTTAGTCGGCAGCTTTGTAGGCAGGATTTCAAAAGGCAGAACGATAAAGGAATTTATGTTCGGTGCGATTTTTATCCCAGTATTGGGATCTTTCATTTGGTTTTCGGCCATGGGTGGCTCGGCGATTACGTTCATCCAGAATGCAGGCGCGACTGCACTTGCAACCGCGGTGGAATCAGATGTTACTTCAGCACTGTTTCAGTTTTTTGAATACTTGCCAATGACAGTATTTTTGAGTATTTTAGCCATGGTGCTAGTCCTAGTTTTCTTTATCACTTCCGCAAACTCAGCAGTATTTGTACTTGGTATGATCAGTGAAAGTGGGAATCCGAATCCATCACATCTGACGAAGATCGTATGGGGAGTGATCATCGCAGCTATCTCTATCGTGTTGATCATGACAGGTGGCTTAGCAGGGCTGCAATCTGCACTCGTTGCCACAGCTATTCCAATCGCAGTCATGATGCTCTTCATGTGCTACTCAACATTTATTGGGTTAAAAGAAGAGGCTGCAATCATTTCTGGAGAAAAAGCGAAGGAGAAGGCGGAACCTTCTGAACCGGGGAAACCGGAACTTTCTAAACCAGTAAAGTCCGGTCTTTCTAAACCGATAAAGCCGGTAGAGACGAAGAAAGAACCAGCACTTTTGGCAGACGTGGAAGGGACACGGGAAGAGGAAATGGTAGTCACGAGTAAATAATTTCTCTAAAAAACAATGGGTGAGCCATAAATGTTGTAAGCAGTAACATCGATTGATAAAGTAAGAGATTAAATGAAAAGGGCTGTTCCGGGTATTCAATACAAGGAACAGCCCTACTTCTGTTGCTTGGGGATCAAGGATAGTTATCGGACATAGCAGCGGTTATTACTGCATTGTCTCTGGTCTTCATCATCTTATCAATGATGGCTTCGTTTATAAAATGGGTGTGTCAGTATGTAAAAAGATGGAATCCATATTTATGAAGGGATACCTTATGACGAACTGGAAGAACAGATGGTGGAGATCACAATTGAAAAAGGAACAAGGAATAAAAAGACGACTACTGTCATGGAGAAAGAAAACTTGATTTAGACGTGCGGTTTTCAGTTTTAAGAATGTAAAAGGCAACTTCCCTTTCAGAGGAAGCTGCCTATTTTTCATGCGTAAATATGAAATATATATTCTTGTCCGTTCTTGACAGGATCTTGTGCAAATTTGTAACCGTGAGCAATTGCTTCTTCGGGTACGTTGCGGAAAGAGCCGGGGCAATCGGTGATGACTTGCAGCAACTCGCCTTTATTCAACCCTTCGAGTGTTTCTAATGTGTAAATAACAGGGTAGGGACAAGACTCACCGCGAAGGTCGAGTGTGAAGTCCGCTTCTAATTTAGCTTGCATGTACCTTCATTCCTCTCTTAACTGCTAATTTCTGATGGTAGCGTTTTTCTCCATATACTGTTAATGCATATAGCCCGCCAAGCATGAGGAGTGTGATGGAAATGGCTCCAATGGTTCCGAGTGTTTCAAGTAGATTGATTTTCGCGCCATTCTTAACTAATACATTATAAACACCGAGGTGATCCCATGCGTAGGCAAGGAACGTAGCACCGATAATATTGCCCAAAAATACCGGCAAAAATAATAATTGACCTTCCATCAAGCGATACATCATACCTGTTTCACAGCCTGATGCCATAACAATACCAAGTCCGAATAATGCGCCGCCGACAAACGTGCTAAGTGCCGCAATTTGTGTGATCGGTGTTACATCATAAATAGAAATGACAATGATCGTCAAAATAGAACTGACGGACATTCCGAGAATAATCGCTTTTGCCATGACACTGCGTCCAACGAGAAATAAATCACGGAATGCAGAAGTAAAACAAATTTGTCCGCGTTCGATTAGAATACCAAATGCGAGACCAAACAGTGCGCCTAAACCAAGCAATTTTTGTCCTGACGCGAAGAAGTATATAATGAGTCCGATATAAAGTACGGCGATCCCTCCGCCGACGTACGGTTGGATAATACGTTTGTTAAGTCGTGTAGGCTTTGCACTCCCTCGAGTCAACGAAGGCTTGCCTTTCCACCAGCGTGTTTTAGTCAGTTTAGCACCGAAGAATGTACCTATACCTGTCGCCACAATGAAGATCCAAGAATGGAAAGAAAATTGCGGAACGCCTGTGAAGAAAGCAGCCAAGTTACAACCGAGTGCCAAACGAGCACCAAATCCTGCGATGATTCCACCAATTAACCCCTGAACATAGCGTCGCTTTTGCTGTGGAAGACGGATCTTGAAGCTATTACTGAGCAACACCATAATGAGCGCGCCTACAAACATCCCCCAGACAATCCAGCCATCCGGTCTATTCCACGTTGCTCCTTGTAGATGTACCATATCAAAGTATTGCCAGTCTGAAATATCTACTCCGAATAACAATAAAATATCGCCACCAAGCCGAGTAAATTCACCGGTAACTGCCCAAACAGTTGATGTTAAACCGAAATATAGTGCACTCAGAATACCCGCCATCAATAAGACAAGATAGGGATTCCAATAGCGTTGAAAAATAGATTGTATGCTTGATTTCATATGATAGCCCCTTAAAAAGTTCTTTTTCTAGTGTAAACCTAAATGACGAGAAATCAAGTGCAATATAAATAAAGTTCATACAAAAACTCGGCATACTAGACATCGGGTATTCGATTAAAAGTCATGATGTGTAGAATATGTACTTCACTTTAAGTAAATAGAAATAAAGGTTATTAACAGATTAATTTGATATATATGTTAAGTTGACAATTTTAAAACAAGGTTATAGTCTGTAACGTAGGTTCTTTTGAGGTAGAGCATAACAAGAAATTGAATGTGTCTGGAATGATGAAATCTACTATAGCACGGGAACTTTTTTCTTTATTACGTTCCGATACTTGAACTAACAATCACTAGATTATGACAGGTAAAGAGGGCTTTAGAAATAGAATGGAGTGGAAGTATAATAGAAGAGTATTGGCAGTTCATACGTAGAAAGATTGATTGGCCGGTGTTTGTATGTAGTGGAGGGGTATTGTTGGCGTTTGTATTGTTTTCACTTTTTGAAGTGGAAGCGGTAAATGCATTTGTAAATAAGGGATTTGAATTATCTATTCGCTATTTCGGGGTATATTGGCAATTCCTAATGATTGCGACATTTGTAGTCGGAGCAGTTTTAGCCATATCAAAGTACGGAAAAGTACGTTTAGGAGATTCCCCAAAACCTGAAATGAGTTATTTTAAGTGGGTGGCCGTTATTTTGACTACCGGACTTGGAGCAGGTGGAGTTTTTTGGGCAGCAGCAGAGCCTATGTATTACTTTTTGGACGTTCCTCCGATGCATAAAGGAATCACAGAAGGAACAGAAGAAGCAATTGGACCTGCGCTTGCCCAAAGTTATATGTCATGGGGGTTTACTGCATGGTCAGTGTATGGAGCGATCAGTGCGATCATCCTCATTTATGCGCATAAACATAAAGGAATGCCTTTGAAACCACGCACTCTTCTTTACCCTATTTTGAAAGAAAAAATCCTGACAAGTAAATGGGGCACAGCAGCAGATGTGTTTTGTATAATCGGGGCAGCAGCGGGAACAATTGGTCCGATCGGCTTTCTAGGTTTACAAGTCAGCTATGGACTCAGTTCTATTTTCGGAATCACCGATCAATTTACTATACAGCTCGCAGTCATCGCTATTTTGACTGGAGTTGTTCTGATATCTACACTTACGGGCATCAATAGAGGGATACAATTTTTAAGTAAGCTGAATGTCAATATGGTAGCTGTGATTGCTGTATTTCTATTGTTGTTCGGGCCGGGATTATTCATCGTCAATTCTTTCCTGACCTCTTATGGAACATACGTCAGTGAATTTATTACTATCAGTACGTTTCGCGGAGACAATGCGTGGCTTGGTTCATGGATGTTATTTTTCTTCGGTTGGTTTATCGGATTTGGACCGTTAGTGGCGCTATTCGTAGCCAGGATCTCTAATGGAAGGAAGATCAGAGAGATATTTGTTGTAGTAGCCATTATTGCACCAGTTGTAGCCAATCTTTGGTTCACAATCCTCGGAGGTAGCGGTATATTCTATGAGCTGAAAAATGCGGGGTCAGTGAGTGAACCGTTAACTGAAGGCGGCTTGCCTAGTGCAATTATTGCAATAGCAGAGCAGATGCCGCTTGGAACTATCATGCCATCCGTTTTCTTGATACTGACCACTTTGTTTGTGGTAACTACGGTGGATTCAATGTCTTACTCGATATCCATGGCCGTAACAGGTGTGGGCAATCCACCAAAATCAGTTCGTGTATTTTGGGTTATGATCATGGCAACAATTGCTACGATACTTATAAAGATTGGCGGGGGTGGAATTGGGGCCTTACAATCCTTTGTAGTCATCGCAGCTGTCCCAGTATCCATTCTATTACTTCCTGTTATCTGGTATGCTCCTAAGGTAGCCAAAGAGCTAGCGGTCGAGCAAGGAATAGTCAAAAAGTAAATACTATATGTACTAAACTGGATTTCGATGAATGAATAAATGAGCCCCTCATTTCTTGCTTGCTGTTCACGGACAAGCAGGCAATGAGGGGCATTGCTATTTTATTGGAAATCATTCATTGATAATTATAAGTAACTCCTCTATATTCTTCCTTTCCTCAGCTTTAGGAATATGTGCAGGATAACCAATCATCAATGTCCCAACAATTTTTTCATCAGGTGCTACATCGATTGCGTTTTTAAATACTGGATCATGCGTCCAATCATTGGTACGCCAGATCATCCCAATACCGCGTTCCCATGCGGCGAGCTGGAAGTTTTGAATCATTGCGGAAATTGCAGCATAGTCTTCATCCCAGCGTTTTTTACGGGAGTCTTCTGGCATGATGGCGACTAAGTGAAGGGGAATGTCGCGGAAATATGCTGCTTTGTTCTTAGCTTTATCTGGTAAGGCACCGTCTAGTTCTTGTGAAGCCAGAAACGCTTCCACGAATTTTTCCTTGCCAGCGTCTGTGTATAACTGAAAACGCCAAGGTTGAGTCAATTTATGGTTAGGTGCCCACTTCGCAACATTCAATAATTCAATCACTTCATCTATATCAACCGGATCTTTTTTAAACTTCTTAATAGAGCGTCTGCTCATGATTGATTTTTCTACATCGTTTTTTCCTTCGTAGCCCATAATGTAAAACTCCTTTACTTAAATAGAATCACTCTAAATGAAAACTATTATCAACTACTATCGTATCATAAAAAAACCCGAAAGAGCAAAGAATGCTCTTTCGGGGTACTGATCGTCTTATTTCAAGTAATAAATAGGGGAGCCAGGTCCAAGATCAATTCCTAGCAACATCCAAATAATTAACGTGGCGCTCCAGAATAGTAAGAAGAACATGGAATAAGGGAACATAACGGAAACGAGCGTTCCAATCCCCATTTTCTTATCGTACTTCTGCGCAAACGCAATAATGATCGCAAAATAGGTCATGAGTGGTGAAATAATATTAGTTGAAGAATCTGCCACACGATATGCCATTTGCGTCAGTTCAGGGGAATAGCCGAGCTGCATCATAATCGGTACGAAGACTGGTGCCATCATGGCCCATTTTGCAGATGCACTACCGATGAACAAGTTGATGAACGCTGCAATTAGGATGAACATCAGTAACAATGGAATTCCCGTTAAATTAATGCTGTCAAGGAAGTTTGCGCCGTAAACACCTAACACTAAGCCCATGTTTGACTCTGAGAAAAAGGCAACAAACTGACTTGCCGTGAATGACAAGACGATAAACATTCCCATTGCAGACATCGTCGTGGACATCATAGCGGCTACGTCTTTGTCATTACGAATCAGTTTCGTTACTCTACCGTAGACAAGACCCGGTACAAAGAACAGGAATGCAATAATCGGCACGAGCGATTTCATGAATGGTGATTTGATGATTGGCATATCCGCTTCATCCCCACGCAATGGAGCACCCGGGAATACGACAAGAAGGGCAACCAATGCTCCTGCAACAACGACAGAAACACCTGCTAAAATCAACCCTTTCTTTTCAAGACGAGTCAGCTTTTTAACTTTCTCACGGAATTCACCATTATATTCGCCAAGACGTGGTTCTACGATTTTTTCTGTGACCCACGCACCAACGATAGTCAGAACGATAACAGAAAATGCGATGAAGTAGTAGTTCATGGCAATATTCATACCTTCTGCGTATTCAGGATTGATGATTGCTGCTGACATGATCGTCAATTCGCCAAGTAATGCATCGGTACCAGAAAGTAACAAGTTTGCACTGAATCCACCGGAAACCCCGGCAAAGGCAGCTGCTAGACCCGCAAGAGGGTGTCTACCAAGTGCTGCGAACAATACCGCACCTAGTGGAGGCAAGACAACATAGCCCGCGTCAGACGCTACACTCGACAAAACACCTGCAAATACTAGTCCAAGCGTGATCATTCGTTTTGGAACAGACATTACAAAGCCGCGAAGTAAAGCACTGATCAAACCTGAACCTTCCGCAACACCAATACCAAGCATCGTGATGAGTACAACACCAAGCGGAGCGAAACCGATAAAGTTATCGGTCATATTCGTAATGATGTAAAGAATACCTTCACTACTCAGTAAATTATTTACTTCAATCATTTCGCCTTCTTTACCCGGATGTTCAGCACTTACGCCGAAGTAAGAGACAACTGCCGAGATGACGACTACCAATAAAGCCAAAACAGCAAATAATGTAACCGGATGTGGCAATCGGTTACCAGTTTTCTCGATCATATCCAAAAACTTCTGGAAAAATCCTTTTTTCTGTTGATCCATGATAATTTCCTCCCACTTAAAAAAACACTATTCAATCTATCACAAAAAGGTATAAATTTTTTAGACAGTATCAAGTATATAGAAGAACTCTGTTGAGTGAAATGCTTTATTGAAATAATTAAATTGGAAGATAGTTGCGACTCTTGCGAGGAGGTTGAATAGTCTAAAACAAAAAGAAACCTACCGAATAATAGGCAGGCAGGGGCTGATTAATTATTATAACTTTACATAGAATACATTTCACGTTGATTAAAATCCTTTGGCAGCAAGTAAAATGACTGCGAAATTGCCTCTCTTATAGACTGTGAGAACAATTTATTTTGGTCGCCTTTCCTTGAATCCACGCTTAAAAACCTCTTGTACATTATTGATTGTGACATATGCATCTTCGTCTACTTTCTCTAAAATACGTCGCAATTGAACAATTTCCGTCTGGTTAATAATAATATATAAAATTGCTTGTCTCTCGAGCGTATAGCCGCCGCGTCCATCGAGAATCGTGACACCTCTGCCCATTGTAGTGAGCAATTCTTGGCGAATGTCTTCTTGGTGTTTCGAAATAATCATCACGGCTTTACGATCATCTGCACCGTCGACGATTTTATCGATCACTTTTGCACCCACGTAGACAGCAACGAGTGTGAACATTGCTTTTTCTTTACCGATAACAAAAGCTGACAATAAAATGACGGAAATATCAATGACGAGCATCGCTTTCCCAACGCTCCATCCGAGCCACTGCTGAAGCATCCGTGCCACTGTTGTCGCACCTCCGGAAGTACCGCCAACACGAAAGATCATTCCGAGACCACCACCAACAAATAAACCGGCAAACAACGCAGCCAGTAATGTGTCACTGCCTAACTGTTCTCCCCAATTCTTCGTAAGCTCAAGGAAAACGGACGAGAATATGATGGTGATGACCGTATAGATTATCGTCCGTTTACTGAAGAATTTGTACCCGATTGCAACGAGTGCTAAGTTGATTATGAAACTGACGAGTCCAGGAGACCATTCGAATAAATAGTATGTAATGATAGTAATCCCAATAACGCCACCTTCAGATAGCATATTCGGAATCGCAAAATAGTTAATTCCAAGTGCAAATATAAAGGATCCCAAGAGTAAAGCGGCGTAATCTACTAGTTTTCGTTGCATGCAATCCTCTCTTTCCGAAAAAAGCGACATACTATAGTATGGCGCTTCAAATGACTTCTTTGTAGTTTTTAGTCCACATCAATGAAAATTCCTTTAATAACCGGTATATCTTCATCGTTTTTCCCTACATACGTACCGTAAACGGAAACTTCAGAGCCTTCCAAAATATCCATACGTTCTCCAAGTCGAATATCTTTCACATATACGATTTCATCCGAGGATTCATCAGCGTTGCTTTGCACAGTTAATGTTCCTTCGATAACAGCCGTCACAGTTCCAAGAAACTTTACTTTGGAATTGACAGGTACTTGGTCATCAGCAAACGCAACGTATTCATGCTCTATTGTATCTGCTTTTAGCCCTTTTTCTACTTCATCGCCTGCTTGTTCTTTCGGTACTGTCTCTTCAACTGGTTCTGTTGATTCAATCGGATCTTTCGGTTCCTCATTGCTACAAGCTGCTAGTACAGCAGTAGTTATCATTATTGCGAATAGCTTTTTCAAGTAAATCGCCTCCAATAGTAATCATAAGGAACTTTTGCAAAAAAGAAAACCTTTGTCTTTGATTGTAGTCAGAAAAAGGATAGCGGGAATAGACTACATCAAAATGGTAAATACAGTGGAAAGGATGGGGGAGTGAACAAGCTATTCACGAAATCTTCCTTGGCGTTGGTAATGTTAGTAGGGATTTGGGGTGTCAGTTGGCCAATTTACAAACTATCGATTGTGTATGCACCACCACTAGTATTCTCGGGAATGCGTGCATTACTTGGCGGTTGTTTGATTGCATTGCTAATTATAAAACTACGTGACAGGTTGCAATGGCGTCAACATTGGCGGAAGTATTGTATATCGGCTCTTTTCAATACCATCCTGTTTTTTGGATTACATACAATTGGACTGCACTATTTGCCGGGCGGGTTATTCTCTGTACTTGTATATTTCCAGCCCGTTCTTCTTGGTCTATTTGCCTGGATGTGGTTGGGTGAAAGTATGACGGCAATTAAAGTAACCGGCCTGTTGATTGGGTTCATCGGAATAGTTGTAGTTAGTGTTGAACATTTCAGTAACCAGATTTCGTTGCTCGGCGTGATACTAGGTGTATTGACCGCTTTCTTTTGGGCAATTGGGGTTGCCTATGTGAAAAAAGTAAGTGAGGAAATTGATGCGTACTGGATGGTGGCGATGCAATTTACTATAGGGGGTGTCGTGCTGCTAATAGTCAGTGCCATTACAGAGAGCTGGTCTGCAATAGAGTGGCATCCTATGTATATTTTCGGACTTGGATTCGGTGCAACGATGGGTATCCCGGTTGCGTACATCATTTATTATTCACTCATTCGTGCGGGAGAGGCAAGTAAGGTGGCTGTTTTTACCTTTTTAGTTCCCGTAATTTCTGTGTTGATCAGTACAGTATTTGTCAGAGAGCCCATGACGCATACGTTGTGGGTAGGCTTGTTGCTTGTCGTTGTCAGTATCTGCTTCGTCAATTACCGCAAGAAGGTTCCTGTTACACTGATGGATATAAGTGAAAAAGGATAATGAATAGATTTGATACTATTTTCAGCCATTCGATATATTACTATAATAAATGGCTATCTAACTGTACCCGTACCGTTTAATACCAAAACTGTACATTGGTTTTTGGGTTGCTATAATACGTGTACAATTACTTATTTTATTAGGAGTAGAAACTTATGAATATAAAATTAATGTGGCGTCAATTCTATCAATCGGAAGCGGCCAGAATGGTGTTTATTGCAATCGTGACAGCCCTTACCGGTGAATTGAAAGTGATGCCGTTTGACGGAGAAATATTTCGTTTTGCGCTTGGCGGTATTTTATTCTTTTTACTGTTTCTGATCTATCCACCTGTTTCTATTTTGCGCACGGGATTTCTTACGGCAGTTACCGTAGTTGTATTTCGCGTAACGAAAGAGCTATGGCTGGGCGCTGCTTTATTTGAAAGTTTACAGATGCATGTACCGGTTTTTTTATTTTACTTTATCATCGCGGTCGGCTGGCACTTTGTTGGACTTGAAAAGTATAAATCTTTCCCACTTCGACTTGGTGCGTTGGCCTTCTTATTTGAAGTAATTAGCAACACGTCTGAGCATGCACTGCGTAACTGGTGGCTGCATAGTTCACTACTTAATAGTAAAGAATGGGGAATACTCGTAGGCGTCGCGTTATTACGTAGTTTCTTCACAGTGGGGTTATATAGTTCCGTGGCATTATCAAAAGAGAAGCAGCGTGTAGAAGAGATGCTCGGAGTAGGTTCGGAACTATATGCGGAAGCGTTATATTTGCAAAAATCCATGAATCATATAGAACAAATCACCGCGTCAAGTCATGACTTATACCGCAAGCTCAAAAAAGAGAATCAAAAGGAGCTTAGCAGCCAAGCGTTACACATCGCGCAGGAGATCCACGAAGTGAAAAAAGATTCCCAGCGTATTTTAGCAGGATTGTCAAAGTGGACAACTCGGCAACAGATAGAGGCATTTTACTTATCTGATTTACTCGACATGGTCGTCACTGCGAATGAAAAATATAGTGAAATGATTGGTAAGGAATGTGTATTGGAAACTACAATTCACGAGGACTTCCAAACGGGTCAGCACGTACCTTTACTTGCCGTGTTAAACAATTTGACAGCGAATGCGGTAGAAGCGATTGAAGAGAAAGGCCATATATTCATTACAATTGACAGTGATGAGGAATGGGTGTGTTTTAGTGTACGCGATACAGGAAAAGGGATTCCTATTGAACATGAAGACGTAATTTTTGAACCGGGTTATACAACGAAATTTACGGATCAAGGAACGGCAGCAACAGGTATCGGGTTATCGCATGTTTCCACTATTATTGACGCGATGCAAGGTACGATTGTTGTAGAACGTTTGGATAAAGGTCTGATCGTAACCGTGAAAATCCCTATGAAATCCATCATGAAGGAGATAGAAACATGAGATATTTTATCGTAGATGATGACAAAGCAAGCCGTGTGATGCTGAAAAACATCTTGACTGAGGCGGAAGGGATGGTAATTGGAGAGGCGGATAGCGGAGTAAAAGCTATTCCTCAAATCTTATCCTTGGCTCCAGACGTTGTATTGATTGATTTACTAATGCCGGAACTTGACGGAATTGAAACGATTCAACAATTGAAAACAGAAGGCTACAGCGGCCAATTCATTATGTTGAGCCAAGTCGTCAATAAAGAAATGGTTGGAGAAGCTTATCAAGTCGGGGTAGAGTTCTTCATACATAAACCAATCAATCAAATAGAAGTCCAAAGTATAGTGCGACGTACAGCAGAACAGCTCCGCCTGAAAAACTCCTTACTTACGATTCGGGAATCATTGGCACAATTCGCTTCCGTCGAGCAGCCAAAAGTACAGCAACCGGTAAAAGATATTGTACTGAAAAAGTTACACGATATGGGAATCTACAGTGACAGCGCGAGCCGCGACATCATAGCCATCATGGAAGTCTTGACTGAACAACGAGCTATTCAGCTACCGCCTTTAAAAGGATTATATGAAGATGCCTTAACTAAACTAGGTGTACCTGATCAAGACATCCAAAAGGAAAGTAAGGCAATGGAACAAAGAATTCGTCGGGCGATCCTTACTGCAATGGAACACTTAGCATCACTTGGCGCAGTGGATTATACAATCGATGAATTTGAATACTATGCACCGCGATTTTTTGATTTCCAAGAGATTAGTCTGCGAATGAAACAGATTCAAGAAGAAACTTTCGATAATAAGCCCATCAAAGTGAACAGTAAGAAGTTCTTGCATGTTTTATATATGGAGACGGTAGATAAACGAAAATAGTTTTTGTAGGATGCCGTAGAATTTTGTAGGCCCCCCGTAAGATATGAATAAGTTACTGAAAGAAAGCGTTTTCAGAGAACATTAAAGGGGGATTATCAATGAGAAAGATATTTAAATTGTCTTTAGCTTACCAAATATTGATTGGATTGGTTTTAGGTATTGCAGTCGGTGCAATCTTCTACGGTAATCCTAGCGTAGAAAGATATTTACAACCAATCGGCACGATGTTCATCAATATGATTAAAATGATCGTAGTACCTATTATTATTTCAACGTTGGTAATTGGAGTAGCAGGTACAGGTGATATTAAGAAATTAGGAAAACTTGGCGGTAAAACGCTTTTATATTTTGAAATTGTTACAACGATTGCGATTATTGTTGGTCTAATGTCAGCTAATATTTTCAAACCGGGTGAGGGCATTGATATGTCTTCTCTTGAAAAAGGTGACATTTCGCAATATGTTCAAACAACGGAAGAAGTGCAGAATGGCGGCTTCATGGATGTGTTGGTTGGCATCGTACCAAGTAATATCGTAGACTCGATGGCGAATGGTGATATGTT
This sequence comes from Sporosarcina sp. P16b, assembly GCF_002743065.1. Taxonomy (NCBI): domain Bacteria; kingdom Bacillati; phylum Bacillota; class Bacilli; order Caryophanales; family Caryophanaceae; genus Sporosarcina; species Sporosarcina sp. P16b. The sequence continues at coordinate 53,722 of NZ_PDYO01000008.1, forward strand.
GCCAATCATTTTCTTCTCTGTATTATTTGGATTAGGCGTAGCGGCAATCGGAGAGCGCGGCAAACCGGTACTGGATGTCTTCCAAGGGGTCGCAGACGCGATGTTCTGGGTAACGAATATGATTATGAAATTTGCACCATTTGGTGTATTCGCGTTAATTGGTGTAACCGTATCCAAATTCGGTTTGGAATCACTCATCCCGATGGGTAAATTAATGGTTCTTGTATATGCAACGATGATATTCTTCATCATCGTCGTGTTAGGTGGAATCGCGAAGATAGTCGGCGTGAACATCTTCCACCTCATGAAAATCCTAAAGGACGAGTTAATCCTAGCGTTTTCTACGTCCAGTTCGGAAACGGTGTTACCGAAAGTGATGGAGAAAATGCAAAAGTTCGGTTGTCCAAAAGATATCGTATCTTTCGTTGTGCCGACCGGCTATTCGTTTAATCTAGACGGATCTACACTTTATCAGGCATTGGCTGCAATGTTTATTGCACAAATGTATGGAATTCAGTTGAGTATTACGGAACAAATCACATTGGTTTTGGTGTTAATGATTACGTCTAAAGGAATTGCGGGCGTACCTGGCGTTTCTTTCGTCGTGTTACTTGCAACGCTTGGAACAGTAGGCATTCCGCTTGAAGGATTGGCGTTCATCGCGGGTATCGACCGTTTGCTAGATATGGCACGTACAGTAGTTAACGTAGTCGGAAACGCACTTGCAACAGTTGTATTGTCGAAGTGGGAAGGTCGCTTTGGCGAAGAAGCTGAGAAGGTAGAACGCGAACCACAATTTGTCTTTGCAGAAGAGAAATTAGTTTAGCCGAAGGCTGTCCTCGTGAGTGAGGGCAGTTTTTTTGTGGTGTTGATGATGTCGGACAAGCATTATGACGGCATTCAATTGTAGGAATGCTTGATTTGTTATATGATTAACAGTATGGAATAACAAGAGTGCGGTTTTTACTAAGGAGGAAATGAAGTAATGAGCAATCAGCAAAATGATTTTACGAAATGGTATATCGACACAATCCAGAAAGCGGATTTAATGGATTATACACCAGTGCGCGGATGTATCGCGTTTAAACCGGACGGCTATGAAATCTGGGAGCATATTCAAGATGAAATGAATCGTCGTTTTAAAGAAACGGGTCACCGTAATGCATATTTTCCAATGCTAATTCCGGAGTCGTTTTTTGAAAAAGAAAAAGATCATATCGAAGGATTTTCTCCAGAATTGCCCTGGGTAACAGAAGCCGCGGGCGAGAAATTGGAAGAACGTTTAGCGCTACGTCCGACGTCAGAAACGATGATTGGTCATTTGTATTCCGACTGGATCAAGAGCTATCGTGATCTTCCTGTATTGATCAACCAGTGGGCAAACGTATTCCGCTGGGAGAAAAAGACGTTACCATTCATTCGGACATCAGAATTTTTATGGCAAGAAGGACATACTGCACACGTAGATGAAGAAGAAGCGCGCCATGAGACGATGCAAATGTTGGAAATCTACAAAGAAGTTGTAGAAGACCTACTTGCAATTCCTGTATATGACGGTCAGAAAACACCATCGGAGCGTTTTGCGGGTGCTATTGATACATTCTCGATTGAAGCGATGATGAAAGATGGTAAAGCAGTACAAGCCGGAACTTCACATTACCTCGGAACAAAGTTTGCGGAAGCATTTGATATCAAATACTTAACAAAAGAAAATAAGCATCAGTTCGTGCATACGACATCGTGGGGGACATCCACACGCTTGATCGGTTCTGTTATCATGGTACATGGTGACGAGCAAGGTCTTGTATTACCACCGCGCATTGCACCGACACAAGTCGTGCTGATCCCAGTGGGTCCTTGGAAGAAGAATCCTGCCATCATGGAAAAGCTAGACGAAATCTACGCTGAATTGAAATCTAAAGGCATTCGTGTTCGTTTAGACGATTCTGACCAGTCTCCAGGTTTCAAGTTTAATGAATATGAATTAAAAGGTGTTCCAGTACGTCTAGAACTAGGACCACGTGATCTTGATAACAATCAAGCATTAATGAAAGCGCGTGACGGCGGCGAGAAAGTAGCAGTTGACCTGACTGAAGCTGTAGCGAGCATCGAGCAAGAACTACAGACGATGCAGAAGCGATTGCTTGAAAATGCTCGTATGTTCCGTGACGAACATTCCCATACGAACATCGATACGCTGGATGAGTTGCAGAAGCATATTGAAGATAGTGTGACAAACGAAGTAACTCCAGGCTGGATCCTTGCAGGCTGGTGTGGAGATGACGCATGTGAAGAACATGTCAAAGATGAAACGAAGTTTACAACACGTAATATTCCATTCAACCCACCGGCAGAGAAATCCACATGTATTAATTGTGGAAATGAGTCGAAGCATACGGTTTGGTTTGCAAGAGCTTACTAATAAAGAAATTAAAAGCTGTCCCACGAAGTTTTGTGGGACAGCTTTTTTAGTGATTTAAAGTACAAATACTGTAGAGAGTGAAGTGGTGTTGTGTTGGGGATTGAAGCTCCAGTTGGCGGACGCTTTCCCATGGGCCCGCGGTGAGCCAACCAGTTCGCTGCGCTCTCTTTTGGTTGTCTCACCTGATCGGGCTGATCCATCGGGAGTCGCCACCAACTTCCGCTTCCATCCTACATTGACAGTGCGGGTACTTAGATCACTCACTGTAAGTAGTATGTGAATTATTTTTTTGCCTTAACTCATTTAGATTCAAGTACTGAAGTTCAAAAGCTATTACAGCATTTACTTTAATGCACAACCAAAAGTATCAATCACTCATATTGTAAGGGATTGGCGCGTAGGAGGGCTTTTGCGAGTTAAAGCGAAGCGTTAGGAGCACATCTTTGCACTCAATCCCCACCTCAACACAATAGCCAGCATTTTTTGATATTAGTCGTCCAGCTTTAACCCTTTCAAAGCATCTGCAAATGGATTATTGACAGGCTCATCATCATTGGTTTTCTTTAAATACTTCTGCACATCGCGCTTGTTGACCTTACCTTTTGAATCCTTTTCACGTCGCGCTTTGAACGTAGAAAGCTTTTCTCGATAACCACACTTACACGTAAAGATCTGCCCGTCGCCTTCACCCCGTAGCTCCATCTTCTTCTTACACTGTGGACAGCGTGCGTTCGTGACACGGGAGACGTTTTTACGGTGACCACACTCACGATCCTGACAAACGAGCATCTTGCCGTGCTTGCCATTTACTTCAAGCATCGGCTTACCGCAGTCTGGACATGTTTTTGTAGAAATATTATCATGCTTAAACTTCGCTTCGCTCGCTTTAATCTCTGAAACAATTTCCTTTGTATAGCCCTTCATTTCATTAATGAAATCTTCTTTTTTCAGCTGACCTTTTGCAATCTTCTCTAGTTTCAATTCCCACTCCGCTGTCAGCAAAGGAGATTTCAATTCATCCGGTACTAATTCGAGCAACTGTTTTCCTTTGTTCGTGACGTGGATGTCTTTTCCACGTTTTTCGATCAGGAAGGAGTTAAAGAGCTTATCGATAATATCAGCACGCGTTGCCACGGTTCCTAGTCCGCCTGTAGATTTCAATGTATCAGCAAGTTTCTTATCCTGTGTACCTATATATTTCGTTGGATTTTCCATTGCAGATAATAATGTAGCTTCATTGAATCGGGCAGGGGGCTTCGTTTGTCCAGATGTTTCTTTGATGAGTTTGATGTCTAGCTTATCGCCTGCTACGAGCTTAGGCAATAATTGTTCTTTTGTGTCCTGTTCAGTTTCTTCTTCATCGAATTGGTTATTATAAACTTCTTTCCAACCAGCGGCCAAAATGGTTTTTCCGCGTGCTGTGAATCGTTCGTCTGCAATTTTTGCATGAACCGTTAGTTGTTCGTATTCATGTGCTGGGAACAGAACGGCTAAGAATCGCTTAACAACCAGATCATAGATTTTCCGTTCGCGATCGGACAATTTGTCGAGTAATACGATTTCTTCTGTCGGAATGATTGCGTGGTGATCGGATACTTTGCTATCGTCAACAAAGGACTTACTCGTCTTCAGCGGTTTCTTCAATATTTTATTCGCAAGTGCACGATATTCGCCTATACCGACAGTTTTCAAGCGCTCGGGAAGTGTTGCAACGAGATCGCTTGAAAGGAAGCGAGAGTCGGTGCGTGGATAGGTAAGTATTTTATGTTGTTCATATAATTTCTGCATGATGTTGAGTGTATCTTTTGCCGAGTAGCCAAACATTTTGTTGGCATCACGCTGTAATTCAGTTAAATCGTATAGACCTGGTGAGAATGTCTTTTTCGCTTTCTTCTCGACATTTTCAATTACAGCTTGCTTGCCATCCAATTTTTGGACGATGGCAGATAGTTTATCACGGTCAAATGAACGGGTATCGCCTGTTTTTGCATCCTGCCATGTCAGTTTTAATTTGGAGTCAGACTGTGCTTCGATGCCGTAAAATGTTTTAGGACGGAAGGTATTAATCTCCTCTTCACGCTGTGCAATAATTGCAACGACAGGTGTCTGCACACGTCCGCAGTTCAGTTGTGCGTTAAATTTGGTTGTCAGTGCACGCGTGGCATTAAGACCGATATACCAATCAGCTTCAGAGCGGGCGACTGCAGCTTCAAATAAATTTTCATAAGCTGTACCAGGTTTTAACTGAGCGAAACCATCTTTAATTGCCTTGTCCGTTACGGATGAAATCCATAGACGTTTAATCGGCTTCTTAACATTCGCTTTTTCAATAATCCAACGTGCGACTAATTCTCCTTCACGTCCAGCATCTGTCCCGATAATGATATCTGAAACGTCCGTGCGAAGTAGTTGTGCTTTTACGGCATTATATTGTCTGCTCGTTTGTTTAATGACGGTAAGTTTCAAGTCCTTGGGCATCATCGGTAGATCATCTAGTTTCCACGTCTTGAATTTCGTATCATAATTTTCTGGATCAGCGAGTGTCACCAAGTGTCCAAGAGCCCATGTCACGATATATTTATCGCCTTCTAAATAGCCGTTACCTTTTTTATTGCAGTTCAGCACGCGGGCAATATCCCTCGCCACGGAAGGCTTTTCCGCGAGTACTACACTTTTTTTCATATAATGAACTCCTTTTTTATACATGTCGAAAAACTCCTCCAATAGATAAGGTTTATGGCCTTACGCTAAATGAAGAAGTTGCTTACTAAAAAGTGTAAACCAGACCGCTACTTTCGTCAATTAAGGCGGAGTGACAATACAAGACTGAACGCAGGATTATTTTGTATACTGTAAGTAACACTATAGAAACGAGGGATTTCAATGTCAGAACTAAGAGATCGTTTAATGGCCGATATAAGGACAGCAATGAAGGAAAAAGACACAATGAAGAAAGGTGTCATCAATTTATTGAGGGCAGGTCTACAGAATGAATCACTTGATTTAAAGCGTGAACTGACGATTGAAGAAGAAATCAAAATCGTTCAGCGTGAGCTTAAGCAAACCAAACAATCGCTTGAAGAAGGTCAAAAAGCCAATCGTGAAGATATCGTGGAGGCGGAAAAAGCGAAGATCGCCATTGTTGAATCGTATTTGCCGAAACAGATGAATGTGGAAGAAGTAAAAGAATTGATAGCTTCTTTAGGCATTCCAACCGATGCATCAATGGGGCAGACAATCGGCGTTGTCATGAAGGAAGTTGCTGGTCGTGCGGAAGGAAAGACTGTTTCGCAGGCAGTAAAAGAGTATTTGCAGAATTGAATTACCAATCGGGATCTGGGCGACAAGTCGTGTACTTGTCATCCAGTTCTTTTATTTCTCAAACGAAGCCCGTAATACGTAAACCACATCGTATTCTTTTAATTCGTCCAAGTAGCCTTCTTTTTGTTCATAAAAATCGTTAGATAACGTACTAGTTGGTGAACCTTCTGTCGTAGATGTGTAGATGATACCGGCCAACAACATGTTGTCCGAGAGAAGTAAACCTTCTTGTGGATTGGTATTAAATAGAATCGCCATGTCATCCATACTCTTAAGTTCTTCTTGATTACTCACACTCGCAGAGCCTTTAGCGTCACTAACACTTGCGGAGAATAATAATTCTTCCTCGAGAGTTTGTGTGACCGTCAAAACGATGCTTCCCTTCGTCGACTCACCAGGCAGTGGAGTAGATAACTCGCTGATCGGTTCTGCAACCTTCTTACCTTTATTGTACTTTTCTACCCATAAAGTTACCTTTTTGTAGTTTTGATCGGCTGTATAATCAAAGACAAATGCAGTATTAGCAGCTGTTTCAAGTATTTGTTTTTCACGATCTGTAAGTTCAGGCATCGTCAATTTATTCGTATCGGTTGCTGCACAAGCACTTAGAAATAATATGCAACTTAAGAGAGCTATACTCATCCATTTTTTCATCGCATATGCCTCCTTATCTATATATTTATTATAACATTTAACAGTATTGTCTGAAGCCATTGGGCGTTCCGAATATGTAAAAGAAACCTATCTATTATTATTAAATATGTACTAGTTAACTAAAAAGGGGAGATGAATTGTTGCGAGTGTCAAGTGGCCGTAGTAATATGACGGGTTAGGTAGAGAAGTTCATACGCGACGGGCGTGCACGCGTTATGATGGGGTCAACAACCAACATGTTGCGTGGATGGATTAATTAAATAAACTAAAAACAGTCACCAGCATTTTTCTGCCAGCGACTGTTTTTAGTTTTATAGAAGCCTTGGTAAGTAGGAGAGGGCTGTTCCGTTTCGCTCATTAAACCGTATAAGCGATCATAATGTTCGATTAACCGCTCTAAGGCGGTGTCCAGGCGCTCTATCAGCGTGCACACGCGCTCTATCATGCACCGCACGCGCTCATACTTGCCATGTAACCGCTCAATACGTACAACAACGGTCACACCTTCCGAACTACTCCAACAAACCTTGTTCTATCAAAAATGCCTCTGCTACTTTTTTCGCACTAGCACCTTCTGCGTTCACTTGATAATTCATTTCACGCATCTCATCGTCCGTCACGATTCCAGCAAGGCTATTTAACGCATCCTCAAGTTCGGGATATTTATTTAATGTCTCTTTGCGAAGCAATGGCGCGCCTTGATACGGAGGGAACAGTTCTTTGTCGTCCTCGAGAACTGACAAATCATATTCGCGTAGCTCGCTATCTGTCGAATAGGCATCCATCAAGTTGATTTCGCCTGCCTCTATAGCCTGATAGCGCAGCTTCGGTTCCATCGTTTGGATGGAAGGGAACGTAATGCCGTATAGCTTTTGAATGCCTAGGTATCCATCTTCACGGTCATTAAACTCTAGAGTAAAGCCTGCTTTTACAGCCTCTTCTAACGCGGCCAAATCAGAAATTGTTTTGAGTCCGTATTCTTCCTGGAATGCTTTAGAGACAGCGAGTGTGTACGTATTATTAAAGGACATCGGTGGCAGAAACGTCATATTAAATTGTTCGTCTAATCCTATTCGCGCTTGCTCATACACTTCGTTTCGGTCATTGCTGACGGCTTCATCCTTCAAAAACTCGGATATGGCCGTACCTGTAAACTCCGGATATAAATCGATGCTTCCAGATTTCAGTGCATTGAAGACGAACGACGTTTTACCGAGTCCCGGTTTTAATTCCACGGAGAGATCCGTTTGGTCTTCAATCAATAGTTTATACATATTAATAAGAATTTCAGGTTCAGCACCAAGTTTGGCACCAATGACTATTTCTTGTTTGGAGTTACCGCCTATGAATGGAGCTGCAATCATCAAGACTGCTACAATAACGAAAATGACAAATGCGGTAATAGCTTTCCTGAACGAAAGCCCTTCGAATATCTTTAGTAGGTAATCGAAGAATAGTGCTAGTAACGCTGCAGGTATAGCGCCTAGGACAATTAATGATGGATTATTACGATCGATACCAAGCAATATCAAATCACCTAGACCACCTGCGCCAATCAAAGCTGCTAATGTCGCAGTACCGACGATTAGTACCATCGAAGTACGAATACCTGCCATGATGATTGGCATTGCTAGCGGTAATTCAACTTTCATCAGCCTTTTTCGGGTATTCATTCCCATCGCAGTCGCTGCTTCTTTAAGTGAAGGATCTACTTCTTTAATGCCCGTGTATGTATTACGTAAAATGGGCAACAACGCATAGACGACTAACGCTATAATTGCGGGTATTTTCCCTATACCGAATAAGGGAATCAATAGACCGAGCAGTGCAAGTGAAGGAATCGTCTGCAATACAGCACTTGCACCGATGACAGATTCCGCCATTTTTCGCCGATTTGTCAAATAGATGCCAAGTGGAACAGCAATCAGTGCTGCAATTAATAAGGAGATTAATGAGATTTGAATATGTTCGATCAGAGCTTCCAGTAATTGAGCGCGCCGACTTTGAAGAACATCTAGAAAACTATTCATTAGATATTCCTCCTTTCAGTGACTGCTTCGCTAGAAAATGTAGGATTCCTTTTCGGGTAACCATACCAATAACTTCTCCATCTTGTTTAATCGCAACTTGATCATCAGAAGCCAAGAACTGCAAGAGTGGCCCCCATTCAGAATCAATTGGAATTGCAAAAGCGAGCGATAGATCTGTCGGGATCTCTTCTATATGATCCGCAATGGAAAATGTGCGGGCTACGGCTGATGCTGTAAATTCGCGCACGAATGGTGATGCAGGTTTGGTGAGGATTTCTTGCGGTGTTGCAACTTGCTCAATCTTACCCTCATTCATGATACAGACACGATCACCTAATTTAAATGCTTCTTGTAAATCATGCGTGACGAATACAATAGTTTTTTGGATTCTTTGCTGTAAATCCAGTAGATCATCCTGAAGTTTCAAACGACTAATTGGATCCAGTGCGCTGAATGGTTCATCCATCAATAGAATATCTGGGTCTGCCGCCAGTGCACGTACGACACCTACTCGCTGTTGCTGACCGCCTGATAATTCATCCGGTTTACGCTTTCGGTACACTTTGGGATCTAGCCCGACCATTTCAAGTAGTTCCGTTACACGTGCGCGGATGTCTTTCTTTTTCCAACCGACCAGTTCGGGAACAATTGCAATGTTTTCTTCAATTGTCATATGGGGAAATAAGGCGATTTGTTGTAAAACGTAGCCGATTTGCCAACGGAGCTCATGGATTGGATAGTCACTGATTCGCTTGCCATCGAGCCAAATCGTACCTTTTGTAAGTGGGATCAGTCGGTTGATCATCTTAAGCGTGGTAGTCTTCCCGCAACCACTGGGTCCGACCAGTACAAGAAACTCCCCGCGCTGAATCTCTAAATTCACCGATTCCACGACTAAGCGTGACATATCATAACTCTTTGAAACATCTTCAAAACGAATCATCGAAATCCCTCCCTTTTTATTATGATTTTCACATAGTGTCAGAAAAATAGGAAGTTATATACCTTTAAAAAGAATAAAGCATTGTAATATGCCGTTCATTCTCCGTTCATCTTCGTAAGATAATATATGAGTATAAAGAATAAAACGGAGGCGTTAATATGAAAATCGCATGGAAAGAAATGAAGAAGAGTAAAACTAAGTTTCTGATTCTCGGGTCCATTATATTCCTCGTTAGCTTCTTGACGTTTATTATTTCAGGACTGGCAAACGGATTATCGCAGGATAATGCAGCGCTAATAAAAGATTTACCCGAAGGACAATTTTATCTAAGTAAAGCTGCAGACAGTACCTACAATCTCTCAAAAATAGACGAAGAGGTTCAAAAGCAAATACTTATAGACAACCCTAATGCAACTGCATTTTCGGTTCAGATGGGATTCGTCAATGACGCAAAAGATAAGCAGCACAGTGTGGCATTCGTTGCTTCTACTGAGTCCGAGCTATTTGAAAACGTCAAAGATGGAGAAATCGTTCTGGATAGTTCTTTAAAAGAAGATGGTATCCAAGTTGGTGACGTCTTAACTAATAATCAATTCAGTGGAGAGTTCGTTGTCAAAGGGTTTGTTGACCAACAAAAGTACAGTCACGCACCCGTTGCTTTCATTGGAATGACGAACTACCAAGAAATCTATCGTGTGATGGAAATGCAGACGATTTTCATTCCAGGTAAAGATGCACCAACACTTAGTGCACTCGATTCTTTCTCGAATAAAGAGTTCTTACATGCAATTCCGAGTTACAGTGCAGAGCAGATGTCATTGAATATGATTGTCTGGTTCCTTGTCATCATCAGTGGTATGTTGTTTGCGATTTTCTTCTATATGATGAATGTTCAGAAGATCGGGTTGTACGGCATATTGAAAGCGATTGGTATGAAGACGATTTCGTTATTCAAGATGATTTGGTATCAGATGCTTGTCATTACCGCTATTTCACTCGTATTGTCAATTGCGCTCAGCCAAGCATTCAGTTTTGTTGCCCCTGAAGGCATGCCGTTCCACTTAACGATGGATACAGTATGGATGCTATCCGCAATATTTATGGCGGTCGGTTTTATCGGTGCGACCATTTCAGGAATTCAAGTGAAAAATATTGAACCGCTTCAAGCGATTCAACAAGGAGAGATGTAATATGTCTGCCTTTACTATTGATCAAGTAAAAAAGACGTTTTCCAATGGAGAAATTGAAGAAGAGATACTAAAAGGTGTGAATTTGTCGTTGAAAGAAGGGGAAATTACCGCGTTGGTCGGCCCTTCAGGCTCTGGGAAATCCACTATTTTGACGATTGCAGCAGGGTTGCAAAGAGCCTCTGGCGGTGAGATATTATTTGAGGGAAATGACATGACGAAGATGAGTCAGGAAGAGGTTCGTCAAGTTCGTGCAACAGACTTCGGATTTGTTTTTCAGTCTTCCCACTTAGTTCCTTTTTTGACGGTGGAAGAGCAACTGCAGTTGATGCTTGACGTAGCGGAAACGAAAACGAGTAAAAAGGAACAGGCCAAAGCTATAGATAAGATGTTAAAGTTAGTTGAAATGCAGCACCGCAAAGATGCGTATCCTTCTTCTTTATCAGGAGGAGAGCGTCAACGTGTGGCGATTGCTCGTGCGATCATCCATCATCCAAAAATATTGTTTGCAGACGAACCCACTGCAAGTCTTGATACGAAACGCTCAAAAGGTGTGATGGAATTATTGCGGGAACTAACACGTACACTACATTTAACGACATTGATGGTGACGCATGATGAAGAGATGCTATCGTATGTTGATCGGGTTATTACGATGCGTGATGGTTATATAGTAGAATAAGCAGTCGACGGCATCTTGCCGTCGGCTGTTTACTTTTTGTCATAAAGTATTTGGGCTTTAGAATTACTTACACCATAAATTTTAAGGTTAAATGACATCCCTCTATCAGTCATTAATTGAATAGACTGATAGAGGGATGTGTGGTAGGTTAAATATGGAATATATAAGATGGTGAAAAAGGAGGAGTGGACATGAAAAGAGCAACGGGACTAGCCCTAGGCTTTATTGTCGTAGTTTGTTTGGTTGTCATAGCATTTATGGGCAACCAAATGCGTGTTAACAAAGACCAGGCAACAGAAGTTTCTGAAGTAGAAGCACCGACAGAAGAGATTGCCGGGATTCAACACAACCCGCCTTCAATGGATGACGTTCCAGAGGGAAAAGAAGGGGAAGCAATCAAACGCGGCTTCGATTTATTCGATGATACGTCTAACGTATTACGTTCTGAGGCAGCTACGGTAGAAGACGGTCTTGCACGAGTGAATGAATTATCTTGTACAAGTTGTCACGCAGGTGCAGGAACTGACGAAGGCGTTTCATCCATGGTCGGAATGTCTGCAGTTTATCCGATGTACATCGGACGATCAGGCCAAATGGTTACACTAGAAGAACGTATTAACGGTTGTATGGTAAGAAGTATGGACGGACAAAAATTTGCTGCCGATGATGAGGACCTAGATGCAATGGTCGCATACATGACGTATATCTCCGAAGGTATTCCAGTAGGCGCTGAATTAGATTGGCGCAACAAGAACACTCTGGATGACTTACCGACACCGAACGTAGAAAACGGTGAAAAAGTGTATCAGCAATCTTGTATCGCATGTCACGGTGAGAACGGTGAAGGGATTGGTTCTAACACGGGTCCTAAACTTTGGGGTGAAGGATCATTTAACGATGGAGCAGGAATGGCACGTATGACTAAAATGGCGGGATACATTCAGAACAACATGCCTGTTGGTCAAGAAGACACAATTACTGATCAAGAAGCTAGTGACTTGGCGGCGTACATCCTTTCAAAAGATCGCCCTGAATGGAAAAATCATGACAAAGACTGGCCGGATGGTGGTCGCCCGAACGATATAATAACGAAAGAACGTCGTGATCAAATCAAAGATGGAACTATCAACTGGGATGAAGTATTAGCGAAGCCAGAAAAGAAATAAGCTGTTCAACACGTCTGTCGCATATAGTGGCAGACGGTTTTTTCTGTGGTAAACTAATGGCTAAAGAAGAGAAAAGGGGAGAATGACTGTGAAATCACCATTTACATTTACACATACAAAGCCAGAGAAGTCAGAAGAAAAACAACCAGCGCTATTTTTACTTCATGGAATGGGAAGTCATGAAGATGATCTACCACAATTAGTTCAAGAATTTAAAGAAACACATCATATTTTCAGTTTGAGGGGTCCTGTCGTTCATGCGCCAGGCTATGCATTTTTCACAATTGAAGAAGAAGGAAAGCCGGTCCGTGAAGTATTTGATAAAGTGCTCGTCTACATCCAATCATTTATTCGTGAAGCCATCCAAGAGTATGATCTAGATCCTGAGCGTTTGACGGTCATCGGTTTCAGTCAGGGAGCCGCCCTTGCACAGGCGCTGGGTGTAACGTTGATACCTTCACTCCATGGAGTGGCGGCACTTAGTGGATACGTACCTGATTTCGTCAAGAGTGAATACGCAATACAGTCCGTGGAAAATCAACACGTATTCATTTCCCATGGTGACTATGACTATATAATTCCATCCCAATCTGGAGTGGAAAGCAAGGAATACTTTGAATCACTCGGCGCGGATGTAACGTTCAAAACATATAATGACGGACATGGCGTAACGCCAGAGAATCAACAAGACTTGGTGACATTTATTCGGTCGCTATAAGGAGTTGGCCGGTTGAACATCAAACCGTTTTGGCCACTTATGCAACTACCGTTCCCTGTCACTTCATTGCGTAGAGTAGATAGGTCGGAATATGAAACAAACGAGACTTCACTAAATTAGTGGGGTCTCGTTTAATCTATCATTTATTTGTATTTTGCTAATGAAGAGAGTGACCAGTTGACCGAAAATGAAGCGAGTACGTCTCGGACGCCGATCAATTTTACGTTTACTCGGCTCGTCTTAACCGCAATTTCCTATTCATCGCAAACCGTTGCAACATAGCCGGCCACGTCATCCCGAACAAAACGAGGAAAATGCCAAGAAACTGCAATAACGTTAATCTTTCGCCGAGCAACAACATCGAAGCTATAATTGCTACGGGCAACTCAACAGCGCTTAAAATAGAAGACATGCCTGCGCCGACTTTCGGTACTCCGATAGAAAATAAGAAGATGGGAAGAACAATGCCAAATACACCTAAAATGGTGCCATAAATCCACAATCCATCACCTAACATCCCGTTCCATAAAATTTCGGGAGATTGGAAAAAAGTGATTGCGATCGCTGCATAAAACGACATTAAGAACAACCGCGTCACTACATCCATACCTGGTACTGGCTGCTGATTCGCTGTAACGAACGCTGCGAAACTAAACGCTGCAGCAAGTCCCCATGCCCATCCTTGCCATGGAATCCCGCTTACATCCACGTCAATCAATCCTGCAGCTAAAATCGTTCCACCGAATAGAAAGACAAGCGATACCCCTTCGGATTGTTTAGGCAAACGCTTGGATAATACACATTCATAGAGCATGCCGATCCATGTAAATTGAAAGAGTAATACGACTGCTAAGGAAGCAGGCATATATTCAACGGCTTTCCCATACACCGTTCCAGTAATTGCTGTGAATAATCCCGCAATTAGAACGGGGAAGCTTCCACGGATTGTCGGTAAGCCGCGTTTAACTAGAATAAATATAATAAGAGCTAAAAGAAATCCTGTATAATATTGGCTCGTCACTGCCTCTGAAGCGGTGAAGCCATCTTGAATAGCTAATTTGATAATCGTTGATAAAATTCCATAACATGCAGCCCCAAATACAACGAGCAACGGATACATCCACAGTTTCATCGGTACAACCTCCATTTCCATCGGATCATAGTATATCATGAAAATGGTTTTTCAAACTGCGCAATACTAACCGTATTTCCCGGGAAATAGCGACAATAACTGCAAATAAACGGGGAAAAGCTGTACAGTGGAATTTTCACTGTACAGCTTTTATCGGTAGATCAGTGGGGAGCGCCGTAGTCATTCGACAAGCTGCCACCACTAAAACGGGGGGAGTGGTTGATTTTTTCTTTCATAAGCGCTTTTCGCTGATCGGGTAGAGAGATGGAATCGACTGTTTGCATATCTTCATGCAAATCGAACAAACTAACGGTGTTAGTCTGCAGATTTTCAGGATGTGTCTGAATTAGACGATACGTATTCGGATGATATTTGGGACTTGGATTTTTCGTTGACGTCACGTCTAATCGCCTCCTATTATGCTTGACGAACCATTTTTAGAAGCATATGTGCCAAAGAGTGTTGTTCTTCTTTAGAGCCTGAATCCCAAAGCTCTTGTAATAAATATTGCTCACGGTTTCGAGGTTCTTCATGACGTGACAAATAATCGGCAATAAATGTCGTAGTTTTCGCCAATTGTTCATCATTCATTCCAAGGATTTCACCTTTTTTTACCTTATCAGCGAGATACCCTTTAAAATGATTGAAGTTCTGCAAAATCTGATCTTTCTTTTCATTACCCATGTTTGAAACTTCAGACTCCAACTTATTTTTCATATCCACCAATCAACCACTCCTTTTCATTGTGATACAACTAGCTTGCACAGGAAGTAATGAACTATGCATGTGAAGATATAGGTAATGTATTTTGAATTATGTGTGAAAAGAGGCTTCAGTGGGTAGGAGTATAGCATAGTGAAAGGGAGGTGCAATAATGGCTAATAAACAATACGTGGGTACATTTCATTCTGTGGATAATGTTCTTTATAAAATAACTGAACTTGAGGCAAAAGGATTTAAAAAATATCATATGTGTGTAGTTTCCAATGTGCGGGATGATCTAAAAGTTTTGGAAAGTGATTCTGAAATAGAGATAATCGGTATCCAGGAAGGGCCGCTCTGGGATCATACGCGCCGTTTATTCAACAGTAAAGATGAAATGTTGACGATTTTCATTAAAATGGGTTTTACGAAACTAGAATCCAAAACATTTTATAATGATTTAAAAGAAGGCGGCATGGCTTTGTTTGTCGATCAACTAACAGACGAAGAACGAGCCCAATCTGTAGATCCTCATGACAGTGCTCGACAGCAAACAGAAAGCGGTGAAAATCTGGATAGTGATCCGAATGAAGGAGTGGGGAACCCGATTCCAAACAGCCCGAGAATAGGTACAGATTAGTTGTAAAAAAGAAGAGGCTGGGACAAAAAGTTTTCAGCAACCAAAAAAGCCGAACTATTATTAGAAATGCTAACATGGCATTCTAAAATAGTTCGGTTTTCTGTATTTAGATAATAAAAACGTATTTATCATTCGGTTTTGGACAAAGCTAAATTAGTTATGTCCCAGCCTCTTCTTTTTTATATTCGTACTACACGTATTACTTGCTAGGGTGTGCTTCATCATCACTGAAGTGTTCTTTCGCTTCACCGATTTTTTCTTGTGTGGCACCTTTTGCCTTATCCCATTTACCTTCAGCCTGCATTTTAGTGTTATTTGTTAAATCGCCTACAGTGTCTTTTACATTGCCTTTGACTTTGTTGCCAATACCTTTTCATTTATCTTCTGTACCGTGATCTTTGTTACTCATATTATCTCCTCCATTTCGTTTGTTAGTATATAAATACCCACTTTCAAAAAGAGAAAACATCTGAAGTATTGTTGGAACGGTTACAGCATGATTGTGCCTGCCACATTCTACTGACCGATTATTTCATAACCTCATTTCACAAGATACCAGTTATTCAAAGTATGAGTTACGGATGACTTTTGGATGAACAGTCGGAATGGGGGCATGATATTGCACGATATATTGTGACTAAACAAGTGAAAAACCGGAAACCTTTAGAGGCTCCGGCTTTTCGGGTGTTTACAAATGTCTGGCATTACGGAGTACTGTTCATTCCAGAAAGGTTACTAATTTGCTCCATAAGCTTTTCCCGTGACTGCTTATTTCGCATGAGGTAAAGTGCACCAAGTCCGACAGCTGTCATCGCCATTTTGTTCATTTGTCTAACACCTCCAAATGGTAGGATGGCTCTTTATAGAAAGAATATACAATGGATTTCAATTTGTCTCCTACAATTTCCTGTTAAACTTTTAGTGTAGTGATATAATTTCATTATTCACATTTAATGGACTGGAAGTGTCATCATGAATTTACAAGCTAAATCAACGATTCGCGAGCTTCGATTTTGGCGTATTGTCATCGGGCTAGGCATTGCTTCAGTGCTGATTTTTGCCGCGATGTATGCTATACAGCCTTTGCTACCTATTTTAACAAAGCAATTCAATGTCTCCGTGTCCACTGCCAGTCTAGCCATGTCTGTTAATACAATAGGTCTAATTTTCGGTTTGGTGATTCTTGGGTTTTACTCTGACCGGCTAGGTAGATCAATTTTTGTGAAAATCTCAGTTTTGGTAACAGCACTTTTATTTATTCCTATGTTTTTAACGCATTCTTTTACGGTGATCCTCGTATTGCGTTTTATACAGGGCTTTGGGATGGCGGGTGTATTGGCTGCAGCTCTAGCCTATATCAATGAAGAGATCAATGAGCGGGTAGTGAGTGTGGCGACTGCTCTGTATATTTCATTCAACGGCACCGGCGGGATGCTTGGTCGTTTTATAACGGGGTATTTGGCAGAACGCTGGTCTTGGGAACTGTCCCTTCAACTTCTAACGGGCGCAGGTGTATTGGTATTTATCTTCTTACTATTTACGTTACCTAAATCCAATTACTTCGAACCGAGTGTGGCTTCGATAAAGAAAGACATGGAAGGTTTCGGTGTACATTTAAAGAATCCGGCCTTGCTAATGGTCTTTGGGCTTGGTATTGTACTCCAGCTGAGCTTTACCGGCATGTGGACGTTTCTACCTTTTCATTTGACTACTTCACCATTTTCGATGACGCTTGATGAAGTTTCCTATATCTACTTCGCTTATGCATTTGGAATTATCGGTGCACCGCTGGCTGGCTCGATTGCCAGTAAGGTAGGTATGAATCCTTTTCGTTTAATAGGCGTACTATTACTGGCAGTCGGTTGTCTTCTAACAGTTCCAACTATATTGCCACTGATTATTATTGGTTATTGCGTGATCTGTCTTGGCTTTTTTTCTGCCCATTCTTTAACTGCTGCATCTGTCAGTAAAGAAGCAACGCATCATAAGGGGAGTGCATCAAGCCTGTATCTCGTTTCTTATTATATTGGTATGGCGGCGGGAAGTACGCTAGTAACACCGCTTTGGCAGTTTGCAGGGTGGTCGGGTCTCGCTGTGTTTTCAGCGGTTGTGCCAGTTGTCTATGTACTGTTGATCCGACTACGACGTAGCGTGTTAAAAGCGTAGTACATAATAAACCAGCTGCCTGGAATGATACCCGGCAGCTGGTTTTTTTTAGTTTTTAAATATTTCCGGAATAGTCTGCAAATCGATACCCCATAATAATGGAAGCAAGAAGTAAATACAAAGCGTCACGAGCACAACTCCGACTATATTGAGCACGAATCCGGCTTTCGCCATATCAGGAATCCGTAGATAACCCGATCCGAAAACGACCGCGTTCGGTGGGGTGGCAACCGGTAGCATAAACGCACAAGATGCTGCTACACCCGCTGCAATCATTAATGCATACGGATGGAAATTTAGTGCCAATGCCAACGAAGCCATGATTGGATACATCATAGAAGCTGTTGCTGTATTCGATGTGATTTCCGTCAAGAAAATGACCAATGTGGTGACGATCAAAATAATGACAATGAGAGGAACACCTTTCAACCCAATCAGTTGAGTACCGATCCATTCTGACAGACCACTACTGACAAAGCCAGCTGCAATAGCTAGTCCGCCACCAAAGAGAAGTAAGATACCCCAAGGTAATTTCACTGCTGTGTTCCAATCTAGCAAGTGATCACCTTTTTTATTTACAGACGGGATGATAAACAAAATCATCGCAAAAGCAATAGCAATGACACCGTCACTTAAGCCGTCAATGAATTTCGATAGGAAGAACGAGCGTGTAATCCATGAGAAAGCAGCAAGCGCGAAGACGATGAAGACCATAATCTCTTCAATTGAAGGTCGTCCAAGCAACTTCTTTTCGTTATCAATGACTTCACGTCCGCCAGGTAATGTTTTGACTGGTGATTTGTAGACGATCTTCACTAAGTACCACCATGTCAATAAGATAAATACCCAAGCAAACGGTACACCGAACAACATCCATTTACCAAATGATAACTCGATGCCATAAATTTTATTGATAGCGCCGGCAAGCAATGTATTCGGAGGCGTACCGATCAATGTCGCAATCCCGCCTAGTGAAGCAGAGTAAGCAATACCAAGCATCAAGGCTTTTCCGAATCCAAAGTTTTCTTTTGATGTATCGATAGAGGGGTCGTCCTTTAATGCAATCGTTACTTGTGTAATGATCGCCAAACCAATTGGCACCATCATCATGGCTGTGGCAGTGTTAGAAATCCACATAGAAAGAAATCCGGTAGCTACCATGAAACCGAGAACGATTTTGTCCATGTTTGTTCCGATAGCAGAAATAATAGTCAGTGCAATTCGTCGATGCAAATTCCACTTCTCAAGCGCGAGTGCGATCATAAATCCACCCATAAATAAGAAAATCGTTTCATCTCCATAGGAAGATGCAGTGTCTTTCATTTCCAATCCGCCTGTCATGGGAAACAATATGAGTGGTAGCAAGGAAGCGACCGGAATGGGAATAGCTTCCGTAATCCACCAAACCGCAATCCATACCGTACTAGCTAAAATAGCGACGCCGGCTGCGGATAAATCTGCAGGTTTGAAGAACAGTAAAATAAGGGAAAAGAGTAATGGACCAAGCACCAATCCAATGAGCTGTGTAGCTGAATAACTGCGGGAGTCTCTACCTCCCCCTTCATGATTTATGCCAATCTTCTTTCCACCTTGTCCGCCTCTCACCATTTCAGAGGAATCAGGCGCAGTGAAAAAACGGAAGACATCTTTCACTTGGTCATGCAACGACCAAAGACGATTCCAAGTCTGTTGTAACATTAAGATCCCTTCATTTCTACGTTGTATTTCTTGAAGAGTAGCAATCTTCCAAGACACCACCATTTTACCTATTAAATACAACTTGAACAAGAGGAATTAAGACTTTTTCGTATAATTAGACAAATATTGTTGCAATACAGTGTTTAAATCAAGAATTATTATATAGCAAGCGACAAAAAGAATTTTTCGACACAGTTCGTTCAACCGCGTATACTAGAACTAACTATGTAAATTAAAATAGAAGGGAAGTGAGTATTTGACGAAAAAGGCGTGGTTCCAGGTAGGTGTGGGTATATTGCTAGCATTGTTGATCACGAAATTCTTTTTAGAAGTAAATTATATCTTTAGACCAGTGGGTATCATTATACAAACGATTATCATGCCATTAATTTTCGGTGGCCTGCTCTATTACATAACGGTACCTATCCAACACTATTTGGAAAAGAAAAAAATGCCGAGATGGGGAAGCATCATTACGATTATGCTCATACTCGTAGCCGTTTTATGGATTTTAGTCGCAATTATTGGACCGATGGTGACGAAACAAGTAAATAATTTGGTAGACAATGGACCAGCTCTCACACATCAGCTCGAGCAACTGAAAGATAAAGCGATTAATCAAAAAGAAAACTTACCAGAAGGTTTGCAGGACTCCTTAAATTCAGCAATCGAATCCGTCCAAACTTTTGCGGTAACATTCGGCAAATGGTTCGTACAATTTGTACAATCATTCGTTCAAGCAGTAGTGTTACTGTTACTTGTACCGTTCTTCTTCTTATTTATGTTGAAGGATCATGAAAAACTTGCTCCGAGAATATATAATCTATTTTCCGGGAAGCGGCGCATATGGGTAAAGAAGACATTGGAAGATATTGATCAAGTCTTACGTTCTTATATCCAAGGACAATTATTAATTAGTGCTATTTTGGCACTGCTTATTTTAATTGGTTATTCAATCATCGGTTTGGAGTATTCTCTGTTACTAGCAATTCTCGCGTTATTCATGAATATCATTCCGTTTATTGGACCATGGATTGCGGTGGCTCCAGCCTTAATCATTGCGTATTTACAGGAACCCAAATTAGTTATTTGGGTCGGAGTTGTTACGTTAGTCGCGCAACAAATCGATAGTAACCTGATTACGCCGAACGTGATGGGGAAATCACTTGATATCCATCCACTGACGATCATTACGGTATTATTAGTAGCGGGAAGTCTTGCAGGATTCCTTGGTATTTTGGTAGCTGTACCTGCTTATGCTGTTGGTAAAGTAATTGTGCAGAACATCTATGAAATGCGACGAGAAATTAGTGAAGCCGCCACGAAGAATGTCTAGTGGTAGTACCAACCTCTTGGTCTTTGAACTGAGAGGTTTTTTGAATGGATAAATAAAGTAAAACCGCACATCCTAACGAAAATGAAAGGGTGTTAACGGATGTTGACGGAGTTTCCAGTTATTCATACCAATGTATGGGATGCGATATGGGGGGTACCAGTTGTTTTGGTCGTAGTACTGATCATTAAGTGGCTTTTTAAATTGTCGCCTGCCTGGCTTTCAACAGTAGCCACAGTAGTTGCGCTTGCTATGTCAATATTCATTAGCCATCCAAAGAATTTGTCTGCCGGAATTTTCATGGGCTTTTTTTATAGTGGTGCGGCAATGGGTATTATTTATTCGACTAAACAATCTTTTCATGCATATCGTAAACGTTAAAAGCAGGCCTTCGCGTAGTGAGCGAAAGCCTGCTTTTTTAGTGTAATGGACAAAATCCGCAACGCATCAACCCGGGTACATCTTTAGAGAAGCAGCAGGTTTTGCGAACAGTCGTATTCAATAAAGCGGATGGTTCGGAGCCGTTTAAATAGCTTGCAAAACGTGAGTGATCAGCGATACCTGTCCATAAGGTGTCGTTTTTTAGCATTTCTACATCTTCCCTTGCTTCCATTTCCGATCCCGGATCAGACAATAGTACATGATATTGCCAGAGCCAGAACCCGAAGACATTCTCCCATAAGGTAAGAGGGGATATTGACACTACGCTACGCAACGATGTAATGACTGCATGTGCATCATCCAGTACACGTTTAATCTGTGCTTGCCGGTCTTCGTCATCTATCATTTCCCAGTCTGCGCTATTTATAAATAGGCTGACGGTTTTATTGCCAAACTCCTCTCGCGCTCCGAACTGAAGATCTTCTGCCAATCCGTTCCACATTTCGTCGTATGCCGCTAAATTATACAGTTGCATGGCGAAGAACATACCGAGGCGACGTACGAAGAACGAAGCGGCAACGACTTCATTTGGACTTTGGCTGATAGTCTGAGTGACTTCGACGATGGTCTGTACTTTTGAAGAATCCAGCACATCTGCTAGCGTAAAGACTGGAATTGCCGGCGGTTCCAAGTAGACACTGTAACTATTCAATTCTCTGATTTGGTCTGCTGTAAGTGTAGTCATGACTTCAGTATAGTCAAACTACTTGGTGGAAACAA
This sequence comes from Sporosarcina sp. P16b, assembly GCF_002743065.1. NCBI lineage: Bacteria > Bacillati > Bacillota > Bacilli > Caryophanales > Caryophanaceae > Sporosarcina > Sporosarcina sp. P16b. The sequence continues at coordinate 75,677 of NZ_PDYO01000008.1, forward strand.
CCTGAACGTGATACCTGCCCAACCAGTTTACTAGGCCTTTACATACAATAGGCAGTGAAGAGGTGGTGAAGAGTGGAAACTCAAGAATTGGCTCGCAATAAATCATTCGAGGTAGAGCAAAGGGAATGGAAGCTGCGGCAACGCAAGGAACGCGGCAAGCAACTACTGACAATTGTGTCACCGTTATTCCTGCTAGTGCTGTGGGAAGTGATGTCGAGAACAGGTATCTTGGATATTCGCTTTTTCCCGCCGCCCAGTACGATTGTGCAAACCTTTTATGACATGGTTGTGAGCGGCGTGATGGCGAAACATGTTGGCGTCTCATTGTATCGGATTTTCATCGGATTTTTAGCAGGTGTCATTCCAGGCATTATTGTCGGTTTATTGATGGGATTATATTCTCCAATCCGGCATTTCGTTCAACCAATTGTTATGGCAATAATGCCAATTCCAACATTGGCATTATTGCCAATCATCATTATTTTATTCGGAATTGGAGATTTGTCGAAGGTCGTGACGATTGCAGGAAGTGTATTTTTCCCAGTTGTCATTAATACGGCGGCGGGTGTATTGAATATCGACAAAATTTATTTGGATGTTGCTAGTAACTATCAAACGAGTCGGTGGAATTTCTTCTTTAAAATCGCTCTTCCCGGAGCACTTCCTGTCATGCTCGAAGGAATTCAGATGGGGCAGGCGATTGCGTTATTGACAATTGTGGCGGCAGAGATGATGGGAGCAACTTCTGGGATCGGTTATTTGATATGGACGTCCTATAAAGCCTTCTTATTGCCTGAAATGTATGTGGGATTAATACTCATCTCCTTTTTCGGTTATTTATTCTCGCTTATACTGCGTGCGCTTCAAAATAAATTATTGCCATGGAGGTGAAAGAAATGGAGGGGAAGCCTAAGATTACGGTGGATGGACTAATGAAAGCATTTTATAAGAAACAGGGAAGTGTCATTGCGCTCGAAGATATTTCCCTAACGGTAGCGGAAGGTGAATTTGTTTGTCTCGTTGGGCCGAGCGGATGTGGCAAGACGACACTGTTGCGTATCCTAGCGGGACTTGAACAGCCGAGTGTCGGCAGCTTTACGATTGCGTCTGAAACGAATAACCGGCCGTTGCAATCGATGGTATTTCAGGAACGTGGTGTCATTCCGTGGCTGACGGTACGTGAAAATGTAGCCTTCGGTTTGAAGATGCGCAACTTGCCGACAGCATTCATAAATGAACGAACGGACTTTTATTTGAAGAAGACCGGGTTGGAACGGTTTGCTTCGCTGTACCCAAAAGAGTTGTCTGGCGGTATGAAGCAGCGCGTAAGTATTGCGAGGGCTTTTGCGAATGATCCCGAGATTTTATTGATGGATGAACCGTTCGGTGCGCTCGATGAACAGAATCGTTTTATTTTGCAGGAAGAGTTATTGAGTATTTGGGCAGAGACGAAGAAGACCGTATTGTTCATTACACATAGTATTGATGAAGCGTTGTTGCTGAGTGACCGAATTCTGTTGATGGGCGCTCAACCGGGGAAAATCATTGAAGAAATCATTATTGATATGCCAAGGCCGAGAAAGATGGAGGATGTTCGGAAAGATCCAGAAATGGCGACGAAATTCATCGAGATATGGCGTCACTTGCAGGAGGAAGTACAGAAATCGAGAGAATAAGGGATAAAAGGAGAGATGATGTGGGGAAATGGGTGAAGAAGGCAAGTTTGTTCGGCGTATTGTCGGTCGTATTAATGATGGGGGCATGTTCTCCGAAAGAAGTTACGAAGCCTGTAACGAATGACGAAAAGCCGGCATCGGGTGATTTGGCTCCGCTTGAGAAACAGGCGAAAGTATTTATAGCGGAAGATGGTGCTGCTTCCGGTGCAGGTTTCTACATTGCGAAAGAAAAGGGGTATTTTGAAGACTATAATATACGTGTAGATTTTGCGGATTTTGCAAACAGCGATGATATGTTGCCCGCACTAGCCGCTGGGGAAGTGGATATCGCGGGTGGTGTTTCCACTGCATCATTCTTTAATGCGATCGCTCAAGGCATTGATGTACGGATCATCGCGGATAAAGGTCATAATATGCCCGGTAAATCGTACTTCAGTTTTGTCATCGGTAATCATATGGTCGATGAAATCAAAGAGTACAGCGACTTTAAAGGAAAGAAAATCGCGGTATCGTCCCGCAACTCCATTGATGGCTATATCTATGAAGAGATGTTAAAGCATGCAGGTTTGACGGAAGACGATGTAGAGTATGTGCACATCGCAGACTTCGGTGCAATGCTTGGAGCAATTGATTCAGGAACGATTGATGCCGCATTGAATATCGAACCGCTTATCGCGCAAGGTATCAGTAAAGGCTTTCATGTTCGCTTTGGAGATGCCACCGATTATGCGCCTGAATCACAAATCGCCATGGTATTGGCTTCACCGAAGTTCATGGCCAATGAAGATTTGTCGCTACGTTTCATGGCAGCCTATTTAAAAGGAGTGCGTGACTATAACGACGCATTCTTTAAAGATCAAGGTAAAGAAGAGATCATAGACATTATGGTCAAACATACGGCATTGAAAGATCCTGAGTTATGGGAGAGGGTATTCGTAACGGGGCTCGATCCGAACGGCAAGATGTTTGTAGACGATATTAAGAAACAGTATGAGATGTATAAGGCGAATGGGGCTATACGTGGTGAGATCGACTTCGATAAGTCTGTTGATCCGTCACTTGTTGAGCGTGCTATTAAGGAAATAGGGGTGTACGAAGATTGATAGTTAGTGGAGTTGTCCTAGAAGTCATGACGTTGGTGATTTCTAGTGATGGCTCCTTTTTTGCTATGTAGGGTATGCTAGGGTAGGGATTTGCTTTCCGGAAGCCGTCCCCAGCTGGAGCTTTAATCCATTGTGGATGCTATTTCATTTACAGAGTCAACATGTATTACGAACGCTTTTCTTCTAATGGAAGAGGAAGTATGCTTTATAAATTCAGCTATAATCAGACCGGAAATCATGCTAGAATAATAGGACTGACTATTCGGAAGTTTGGTGAAGGACATGAGGAAATACATAGGTGAGATCGGGTTGACGATCACTGCTATTATCTGGGGAAGCGGCTTTGTGATGAGTGCGCTCGCTTTGGAATATTATACACCGTATCAAATTTTGGCCGTACGTTTTGTCATGGGGGCGCTGCTACTTAGTATCGTCTTCCATAAACGTCTGCTTCGGATGGAGCAGTCGATTTTATGGAAAGGTGCATTGCTTGGTGTTTTGCTGTATGGGGCATTTGCTTTGCAGACGGTAGGTTTACAGTTTACAACGCCTTCAAAGAATGCATTTTTAACCGGTGTAAATGTCGTGATGGTCCCGTTGATCGCATTCATTTTGTATAAGCGGAAGCTCGATACATTTGAATGGGTTGGTGCAGTACTGGCACTAATCGGAGTGGCGGTTTTATCGTTGCAGTGGTCTACTACTATTAACATTGGCGATGTACTGACACTTGGTTGTGCTGTGATGTTCGCTTTTCACATTTTGTACACGGCACGATTTGTCCGCACGGAAGACGCCATTTTGCTCACGCTATTACAAATGGTTGTCGCGGCCGTGATCAGCTCCGTGACCGTTATCGCAATGGGCGAAACGTCATTCTCCGTGGAACCAAAGGGTGTAAGTTCGGTGCTGTACTTAGCTGTGTTCTCCACGACTCTTGCATTCTTGATGCAAACAGTTGGACAGAAACACTTATCAGAGACAAAAGCGGCCATTATATTATCGATAGAATCAGTTTGGGGCATGATTTTCTCAGTGGCCCTCGCCTATGAATTGTTGACGTTCCGCATGTTCCTAGGTGCACTGATTATCTTCATTGCGATTTTATTGTCAGAAGTTAGACCGCAACTATTGAAAAAACGAATCCCGACGCAAGTAGAAGAGCGTAACATTTGAAAAAGGGTTGTCTAGCAAGTCATCAACTGACTCTGGGACAACCCTTTTCTATATTTTCTTTGCTGCCAATGAAGTTTGATAACTATGCAATGACATGCCCCCGATAATCACGAGCACGCCGACCAATGAAAGAGCACCCGGTAAGGGCATGCTTAGCAATAGCATCTCGCCAAGCATGGCAAAAATTAATCCGACAGACTGTGTAGCTTCGACAGCAGCCAGTTTCCCTTGATCATGTTGTACCATATCCGTCGCCATGAAGAATAGTGAAGTAGCGATCACACCTGAACTGACTGCAACAATCAATGACTGCACGACTTGACCCATAGAAGGCAAGCCGACAGTTGCTGTTGCATAAACCGCTAGCAGTAACCAAATCGGTATCGTCATCCATGTCATAGCCAGTACACGCTGGAACGTATCAAGCCTTCCACCTACTAGATTCATCATTTTTCGGTTGCCAAGTGGGTAAGAGAACGCAGCAATGACAAGTGGCAATGTACCAAGCAGAATCGTTTTCGTCGATACGCTCGCTGCATGTGGAATCTGGATTAGCACAACACCTACTAAGATGACCAATGAAATTACCAATGAGACCGCTGGAATTCGGTGACGGATCATGCGTATTTCACCAGTTTCCGTCTTGGATTGAAACGTAAAGAAAGGGGCTAGCAACACGCCGGCGACGATTGTCATCTGCCATGTTCCAGCAACGAGCCATCCCGGACTATAGCCGGCTGAAAATGTTAGTGGACCATAAAACAGAACGAAAGCTACGAAACTCCAGATGAAAAAAGCCCAAGGTGCCGCGGCCATCTCCCGTTTTACACCTGGTAGACCACCGCGCATAGCTACGATGATCACTAGGAAGGGCACCATGAAGAAATAACGCAACGATGCACTCCACATCCAACTTCCGCCATCTAGTTCCATCGATCGGTTCAACACAAAAGTCACTGCAAAAAACAGGGCGGATAGTATACCAATTCCAATTGCCCTCATACACTTACCCCCGCTGTTCCAGAAGTTGTAGCGCTTCAATAATGACTTGTGTAGCTTTCACCATATTATCTGCTGAGATGTATTCATATTTACCGTGGTAATTTTCACCGCCTGTGAAGATGTTTGGCGTTGGCATGCCCATATAAGATAGTTGTGACCCATCCGTACCACCACGAATGGGTGCGATGTTGGGTTCGATATCGAGACGACGATAGACGTCCGCCATTACGTCGACAATTTCCATGACAGGTGCAATTTTCTCCCCCATATTGAAGTACTGATCGGTTACTGTCAGCTCTATCGCATGTTCACCGTGCTTCTCTTGAAGACGTGTAGCGGTATCTTGCAAGAGCTGTTTGCGAGCTTCAAAAGAATTCCTGTCAAAGTCACGAATAATATATTGATAGGATGTTTTTTCTACAGAACCATCTACGTGCATCAGGTGAATGAAGCCTTCATAGTTTTCTGTTTCTTGAGGGATTTCATGTTTCGGCATGGCTTGATGGAACTCTGCCGCGATCAATAGTGAGTTGACCATTTTACCTTTTGCAGTTCCCGGATGGACATTCGTTCCGTGAAACGTTACGTCTGCGCCTGCAGCATTGAAGCTTTCATACTGAAGTTCTCCAAGTGGTCCGCCATCCATTGTATAGGCGAAATCTGCACCGAATTGTTCTACGTCAAACTTAAGCGGGCCACGCCCGATTTCTTCGTCAGGTGTGAAGCCAACGCGAACTTTGCCATGTTTGATTTCCGGATGTTCCACTAAATACTGCATAGCTGTCATAATTTCTGCGATACCGGCTTTATCGTCAGCACCTAGTAAAGTCGTGCCATCCGTCGTGATCAGTGTATGACCGATATAGTTGTGGAGTTCGGGAAATGCTTGTACGGACATGACTGTTGTTTCATTCAATGAAATATCTTTGCCGTCATAGTTGTCGATGCGCTGAGGGTTGACGTTTGTCCCCGTGTAGTCCGTTGCTGTATCGACATGTGCTAGAAAGCCGACTGTAGGCAGTTGTTTGTCGGTGTTAGCCGGTAGTGTGCCGAAGAGATAGCCGTTTTCGTCCACCGAGATTTCGTCGAGACCGATGTCGGCCATTTCTTTTTCGAGCACACGTAGCAGATCCCATTGTTTTGCGGTAGACGGTGTCGTGTCCGAAGTAGCATCGGATTGAGTGTCGATTTTAGCGTAGCGGATGAGTCGTTCAATCAGTTCTTCTTTCATGTAGCAAGCTCCTCTCCAAGATACGAATTAATGTTTTCATTCTAACAGAGGTGTGTGAATATTTCGCTTAAAATGAAAAAAGAACCGAGAGTTTCGGTTCTTGGGAAAAGGTGTAGGGTTAATTGGTGTTAGGGTTGGGATTGGCGCTACGGAGGGGACGCTTTCCTAGAGGGCTCGCGGTGAGCCAACCAGTCGCAAGCTCCCTTGGTTGTCTCGCCTGTCGAGCTGATCCTCTGGGAGTCGCCCCTCCTAGTGCAAAGATGTGCTCCCAACGCTTCGCTTATGCTCGCAAAAGCCGTACTTCGCAACGGCTCTCGCACCAATCCCTTGCAATGTGAGGGTTTAATACTATTTGTTGCGCATGAAAGTTGTACTTGTAAATAAATCCACAATTGAATTAGATCTAGAAATGCCCTTGAACTTACTAAGTTCAAGGGCATTTCTAATTCACGTACTATTGTCAATGAGTGTTTTAATTCTATCCACTATTATAGTAGGATTGAAGCGGAAGTTGGGGGCGGCTCCTGGGGAATCAGAGTGATCTTGAGACCCTGGACAGGTGCCTTAATTTCTGCAGAGTACACAGAAATACGGCAAAGCGAACCCTTCGCTGTTCGCTTGGCTCAAGATTGCTCCCCCGGAAAGCGTCCCCCAACTGGAGCTTCAATCCCCACGCACACACTAATTAGCATTCATGTTTTAAGCATTTGGCTTACGAAAATCAAGCAAATATATTAATCGTTGTAATGATGATCGGCATCGAGACGACGTCTATGAGGAAGGCGCCTACGATAGGGACGATCAGGAAGGCTTTACGTGAAGGGCCGTAGCGTCCCGTGACGGCTGCCATGTTTGCCATTGCGTTTGGTGTTGCACCTAGACTATGACCCGCGAAACCAGCGATCATAACTGCTGCGTCGTAATCCTTACCGAGCAAACGGAACAGGATGAAGATTGCAAACAATATGACGAAGATCACTTGTACAAAGACAATCAGTAACAATGGAAGCGCCAAGTCTGCGATTTCCCACAGCTTGATGCTCATTAACGCCATCGATAGGAATATACCGAGTGATACGTCGCCGATCAAGTTGATGCTCGTCATATGCACCGCGTCTTCTTTCACGCGATCCACAATGTTTCGTACGATAACCGCGACGAACATCGCGCCTACGTAGCCAGGCATTACGAAGCCAGTAGCGTTTGAGAAAAGATCTCCTATTAGCGTACCGCCAGCAATACAAAGTGTAATCAATAGAGTTTGTGTTAGGAAGTTGTCGGTATTGATTGGTTTTTCTAATGACTCCACGGAGTATGCTTCTCCATGCTCGACTTCTGTAGATTTCAAATCATGTTTATTGATCAAGTATTTAACGATTGGACCACCGACTAGACCACCTGCTACGAGGCCAAAAGTAGCCGCTGCGATACCAATGGATAGTGCTGAATCAATGCCGAGACTTTCTAATGTTTCACCGTAAGCAGTAGCGCCGCCGTGCCCGCCTTCCATGGAGACAGCGCCAGCCATCATACCAATCAACGGATGTAGACCAAATATATAGGACATGGAGACACCTATGACGTTTTGAGCTAGGGCTAAGAAGCCACAAGCTGCCCAGTAGATCAGCAATAATTTTCCGCCAAGACGGATTAGACGAAAACTAGCACCGAGACCGACTGTGGTGAAAAATGTCAGCATGAATAAACTTTGTAGTGATGTATCCAACGAAAAACTTAGTAAATCGAAGTACTTTAAAATAGTCGCTACAAACGCGAATAGTAAACCACCGACAACAGGGGCAGGGATACAGAACTTCTGTAGAAAGCCGATTTTACGGACTAACACCGTACCCAGTGTGAGGAGGGCTAACGCTAAAAATAGCGTAGTGATTTGATTTAGCTCAATTGTCATGTGATTCGACCTCCCAGCAATGCAAAGATTGCTTCATTTGTTAGATAAGCTCCCAGCTTAACCGTTTGATTAGTATGATCAAGTGACGGATTTATTTCGGAAATGTCGAATGAAAGGGTTTTCTCATGCGATGCAATGGTCTGAATGAAAGAGCGTACAATCAACGGATTCAATCCGAAGGGAGAGGGCGCACTTACACCAGGAGCATATGCAGAGTTCAGGACATCCGAGCACAATGTTAACAAAACAGCGTCCTGTTTTTCAATGAATAACTGTACTTTTTGCAATATCTTGTCTAAAGGACTCGTTATTATCTCTTGTTCCATGACATATGTCACGCCTTTTGCATCGGCTTCTGCAAACAATGCTTCCGTGTTGCCGAACTCCTGTATACCTAGCACAAGGTAGTCAACATGCGGATCAGCATCTAGCATCTGCTTGAACATCGTGCCAGAAGAAGGTTGTTCTTCGTAGCTGCGAAGATCGAAATGGGCATCAATATTGATGACACCAAGTTTTGCATCTGGACCAAGAAAGTTTCGAACTCCTGTATAATGACCGTAAGCGGTCTCATGTCCACCGCCTAAAATGACAGGCTTTGTATGATTTTGAAGGCTCTTTTGAACGACTGCCCCTAGTTCGTCTTGCGCTTTTTCTAACTGATCATCTTCACATACTACGGTACCTATATCAATTAGCTGACAGTCGGCCGGTAAGCGCCAAGGTAGTTTAGCTAGTTCGCTTCGGAGTGCATTCGGTCCTTCTGCAGCACCGAGTCTGCCATTATTTCGACGTACGCCTTCTTCAGAAGAAAATCCGATTAGGGTACAAGTTTTGTTGGTAGCGCTTTCTTTTAATTCGGAAAATTGGATGATTTGGTGCATTCGGAATGCAGCTCTGTCGGTCTCGCTATCGGTGCGACCTGACCAGTATTTTTCATTTGATGGGATTAACAATATACTTCACCCTTTCCAACGTGATATTCTTACTATACTGGCTTGTACTTATTAATTCTAATACATGTTTTTCATATATTCATGCATACAGGCTATAAGTGGAGGCGAGATGAATGGAATTGAAGCAATTGCAGTATTTTGTCATGGTGGTGCAGCAATCGAGTTTTTCCGAGGCGGCAAAAAAACTTCATCTAACGCAGCCTTCGCTCAGTAAGACGATCAAGAACTTGGAATTTGAAGTAGGCTTTCAGTTACTTGAACGTACGACCAAACGTGTCCAACTGACAGAATCGGGCAATGTGGTTTACGAGCGTGCATTGAAGATTCTGCATGAAACAGACATTCTACAGCAAGAAATTAAAGAAGTGAAGTGGATAGGTAGTGGAAGTGTAAAAATCGGTATGATTGAATCAGTAAAAAACTGGATTCCTTCTATATTACATGCGTATCGTCAGGAGTTTCCATCCATGCATGTGAAGTTAATTGAGGTATTAGGCCGTGGAGATGTTGAGCGAGCGCTTCGTCAATATGCGGTCCACGTCTGTTTGACAAATCAATTTATAGAGGCATCGGATATCGCAACAATTCCTTTGTATCAAGAGCAATTAGCAGTTGTCATGCATCCTGAACATCGACTGGCAAGCAAGGAATCCATTACGCTAGCTGACCTAGAAGATGAGGCATTCATTGTCACGAGTGTTGGATTGCAAACTAGACAGGATATTTTTGCTGCATTTGCTGAAGAAGGAGTACGAATGAATATATGTTATGAAGTAGAGCGTTTTGAAACGATTGTGGAGCTGGTACGAATGAATATTGGCATCTCAATTATTCCACAAGAATATTTTGCACATGAACCCGATCCAACACTTGTAATTAAAACAACCAATTCGAAGACGCTGACACGTACAGTCTATCTCACGTATTTGAAAAAACGGTATATGCCACCAGCTATTGAGATGTTGGTGGGTAGGATGCAAATGCAGCATGACTCCTATGTGAAGTGGAAAGAAGGGGGAGGGCTGGGTGAATAAGTTATTATTCGGTGTTTTAGTTGTCATTACGACTGCTTTAATGGGGTCGTCGTTTGCTATTGGAAAAATCGGATTGGAATACTCTTCACCGTTGTTGCTAGTAGCATTACGTTTTACGATTGCAGGAGCGATCATGGCGGTAATTGTGAAAGTAATGAAAAAACCCCATCCTAAAACAGTAGGAGAGTGGAAGTGGCTTGTACTGATCGGTTCTTTGCAGACCGCTGCAGTCATGGGTTGTATTTTTATAGCACTTCGCACCATTACATCAGGTGAAACATCTATTTTAACGTTTACGAACCCATTGCTTGTCGTGGTTCTCGGGACGTTAGTATTGAAGATTCATTACCGCTTGCAACAGTGGATTGGTGTCATTTGCGGATTGTTTGGGGTATTTATTACAATGGGCGGTCATTTGAATTTGAAGATTGGTACGGTATTAGGATTTTTATCTGCAGTAGCATGGGCTTGCGCAACTTTGCTCGTCAAAGTACATGGTCACCGTTTTGATACGTGGGTGATGACAGCATATCAAATGTTATTTGGTGGATTGATCCTATTCGTGGCAAGTTATCTACTTGAAGAACCATTTTTCCTAGCGAATCCCTTATCATTGGCAATTTTAGGGTGGCTTGCGATTGCCGCATCTATTGTGCAATTTTCCATTTGGTTTTATTTATTGCAGACAGGAAATCCCGAAAGAACGAGTGCGTTTCTGTTCTTGGCACCGTTCTTTGGGACGTTGTCGGGATGGGTTCTGTTGGATGAGAAGTTGTCTATGTCATTGGTTTTAGGAGGAATGCTCATTAGTTTGGGAATATTCCTCGTGAACTGGCGCAGCAAACGAGAGTTGAGTAGTGACTTATTGCCATAGACGGCAATAGGCTTGGAGTTCGCTGAGGAATGCTTGTACTTCCTTCGTGTTGGAATGGGTTCCTGCATAAAGAGTACGTTTGATTGGAGCTACTTTATAATCGAGTACAGTTAGTTCACCTCTTGCAAGTTCGTGTTTGCAACTATGACGCGACAAAATAGCGATGCCTAGTCCACTTAGAACAGCTTGTTTGATGCTTTCTGGCGAGCCCATGATAGTGGGCTGTACTTGTACTCCATATTGTTGAAGCGATTGATCAATTAATGGACGGCTAGGATCTTTCGTGTCAGGCAGGATCCAATGTGTATTTTGCAAATCTAGGATGGATGGGCTTTTTTTATGTGCAAGCGGATGATGAATGGAAGCAAAGAGCAATAGTTCGTCTTGCATAAATGCTTTAGACGTTGGTAAATTGTCTAGTTCACTACAACCGATATCGGCTTTCTTGCTTTTTAGTAATTGCATAATTTCAGAGGAAGGTGCGGTCGTCAGTTCCAGTCGCATGTCGGGATATTTTGCGTGTAGCCGAGTAAGGACGTCCGGTAAAATGGCTTGTGAAATAACCGGCGAAGCGGCAATACGTAAGATCCCTTTACGTGCCGTTGATTGCGTTAAATCTACATTTGTACGATCAGTCAAATCAATCATCTCCCATGTGCGTTTATATAGTAATCATCCTGCGGGTTTCACGATATCCAATAAACGGGCTAATTTTGTATGAAAAAATAGCCTTGCATTATTCTGCAAGGCATCGAGCGTACAATTATTGAACTGTGTAATTTTTGTGTGCGACGACAGTCATGTTGGAAGCTGCTCCAATGTTTTCCGCGTCTTCTTCAGAAATTTTCACAATGACGGAGTTTTCGAGAATCTTGTGTATAGTTCCGGAAACTTCATGTTCATTACGGTTGAAAGATATGACTTCGTCTACATACCGTGATGCTACAAAATCAGAAACTGGACGATCTTTTCGTGGGAATGCCAATCGAATCAACTCCTTCAGTAGTATGGATTCTAGTTTGTCGTAATTTGTCATGAAAATCAGACAAAAAGTACATACAATAGCTTACTAGAACTAGTATAACACATTTTGAGAAATTATTCATCATACTAGAATTATGTCGAATGGGCAAGTTTTGCGTAGAATCATTTCTTGAATGTGACTAGTTCCACTGCCAAAAATAGAAAGTATGGATTACGTGCAAATCAATTCGTTGACATTATACCTCCGGGGGTATAATATAAAGTTAACAGTTAGGAGGTCGAGCGATATGGAATACGATGATAAAGTCAAAAATCGGTTAAAGCGTCTAGAGGGTCAAATCAAAGGTGTCTTGCGTATGATGGAAGAAGGCAAGGACTGTAAAGAGGTGGTTACGCAATTATCAGCCGGTCGTTCTGCTATTGATCGTACAATTGGCGTAATTGTCAGTTCGAATTTGATTGCCTGTATAGAGAATCTAGATGAAGCAGATGAACGCACGCATGAATCCATCATTAATGAAGCGGTGGATCTTCTAGTAAAGAGTCGATAAGCAACATCGCTTGACTCTTTTTTTTACAACGTATAATATACCCCTATAGGTATTTAATAAAGTGATTTTTAAAATAGAAGGGAACGAGAACATGACGGAGCAAAAGAAAACGACGATCGTATTATTTAGTGGAGATTATGATAAAGCGATGGCGGCTTATATTATCGCGAACGGCGCAGCGGCGTATGATCATGAGGTAACCATTTTTCATACATTCTGGGGATTGAACGCCTTGCGAAAAGATGAACCTATTAAAAATACTAAAAGTTTTATTGAAAAGGCGTTTGGGAAAATGATGCCACGTGGAGCGGATAAACTGGGATTATCTCAAATGAACTTTGCAGGAATGGGTCCAAAGATGATTAAGCACGTGATGAAAAAGCATAACGCGATGACATTACCACAACTAATCGATATGGCAGTGGAGCAAGACGTGAAGTTGATCGCATGTACGATGACAATGGATTTACTAGGCCTAGGTGAGAAAGAACTCTTGGAAGAAGTTGAGTATGGCGGTGTAGCGGCTTACTTAGGAGAAGCACAAGACGGTCACGTGAACTTATTTATTTAATTTTTTTGCGAAAATAAATACCCTAGGGTGTATAGGAGGAATACAATGATTCAGTCAGATAACGTGTTGGATGCAAAAGGTCTTGCCTGTCCGATGCCCATTGTGAAGACAAGAAAGATGATGAAAGATATGGAAGATGGTCAAGTGCTCGAAGTACAATCTACAGATTCAGGTACAACAGCAGATTTGCAGGCATGGACGGAAAGTGTGGGACATCAATACGTTGGTCATGTGAAGGAGGCAGATGTCTGGCGCCACTTCGTACGAAAATCGGGCCAGGAAGATCAGTCACAAAAAGAATATCCGGTTACAGTTGACAACAGCCAGTTGATGGACCGACTGCAACAACCTGACGCGGTGTTACTAGATGTCCGGGAAGAAGCCGAATATGCATTTGCTCATATTCCCGGCGCCCTATCTATACCGCTTGGTCAGTTGGAGGAACATATGGCGTACTGGGATAAGAACAAGAAGTTTTACGTTGTATGCCGAACAGGCAACCGCAGTGATATGGCGTGTCAAAAACTAGTCGCAAATGGATTTGAAAGTGTCACGAATGTCATTCCTGGCATGTCGGAGTGGAACAGCGAGACGGAAACTACAGTAGGGGGTATTAATCAATGAGAATCATTCAATCAAGTGAAGTAGCAAAGAGCGTAATTACGAAAGAATCATTATTTATTTTAGATGTACGAAATACAGATGCATTCGAGGATTGGAAAATCGAAGGGGAGCGAGTACGCCATTTAAACGTGCCATACTTTGATTTATTGGATGGCATTGAAGAATTTGAAGATCAATTGCCAAAAGATGAAGAAATCTTGGTTGTCTGTGCAAAAGAAGGTTCGTCCATCATGGTGGCAGAAATTCTTGAAGAAGCAGGTTTCTCAGTAGGTTATCTTTCAGGTGGAATGAAAGCATGGAGCGAGTATCTTGAGCCTGTGAAAATTGCCGATTTGAAATCGGGCGGCGAGCTATATCAATTCGTTCGTCTTGGTAAAGGATGTCTTTCCTACATGGTCATGTCGGGTGGAGAAGCAGCAATCATTGATGCTACACGTATGACAAATGTGTTCACGGACTTTGCTGAGCAGCGCGGTGTGAAGATTACAAACGTATTCGATACTCACTTGCATGCGGATCATATTTCAGGTGGTCGGCAGATCGCAAAAACTACGGGTGCAACGTATTGGCTGCCACCGAAAGATGCCGAAGAGGTAGTATTTGAATATGCTGCATTAGAAGGCGATATGTCCATTCAGATAGGTGATACGAGAATCGATATTCAAGCGCTTTATTCGCCAGGACACACCATTGGTTCGACTTCATTTATCGTAGACGACAGTTATTTGATGACAGGTGATATTTTGTTCATTGATTCGATTGGACGTCCTGATTTAGCAGGTTTAGCAGAAGATTGGGTAGGCGACTTGCGTGAGTCATTGTATAGCCGCTATAAAGAATTGTCGAAGGATTTAACTGTCTTACCAGCTCACTTCATGATTATAGACGAGTTGAATGAAGACGGTAGCGTGTCGGAGAAGCTCGGCGTATTGTATGAGCAAAATCACGGCTTGAACATTGAGGATGAAAAAGAGTTTAGAGAGTTAGTCGCGGGGAACTTGCCTCCACAGCCTAACGCGTATCAGGAAATCCGCCAGACGAACATGGGGAAAATCCAGCCTGACGAGGAAACGCAACGCGAGATGGAGATTGGCCCGAATCGCTGTGCGGTACGGTAAATAGGTAATTTAATTCATATGAAAAAAATTTAAAGGAGAAGGTATATATGAATACAACAACATTTTTAGATGCAAAAGGCCTGGCATGTCCAATGCCAATCGTACGGGCAAAGAAAGCAATGAAGGATATGCAAACAGGAGAAGTTCTTGAGATTCATACGACAGATAAAGGATCAGTATCCGACCTGACAGCATGGGCTGCTTCTGGCAATCATGAAATAAAAGATCAGCAACAAGAGTCTGATGTCTTTAAATTCTGGATCCAAAAAGGTTAAACTAAGGATAGAGGGAATGGCTGTCTCCCTCTTACGTCGGGAAGAAGGGAGGACATCATGACAATTCCATTTATTATCACGATCTTCCTCATTGGATTCGTCGGCTCATTCCTTTCCGGTATGATTGGAATCGGTGGCGCAATTGTCAAATATCCAATGTTGCTATTTATTCCTGCATTACTTGGTTTTGCTGCATTTACACCACATGAAGTAGCCGGAATTACTGCAGTGGAAGTTTTCTTTGCATCACTTTCAGGTGTTTTAGCGTATAGAAAGAGTAATCTGATCTTGAAGCCACTCGTCCTTTATATGGGAATCAGTGTATTAGTCGGCAGTGTACTTGGCGGTGCTGGGTCTAGTATGCTTTCAGAAGCTACCGTCAACGTAATCTACGGTATTCTAGCCGTCATGGCGGCTATTATGATGTTTATACCAAAAAAAGGACTCGACAATCAGCCGATCGATGAGATTACATTCAATCGCTTCATTGCTTCAAGTGCAGCCTTTATCGTCGGCTTGGCGGCTGGAATCGTCGGAGCTGGCGGCGCATTTATCGTGGTACCGATTATGCTCGTGATACTAAAAATCCCCACACGCGTCACGATTGCTACATCCCTAGCAATTACGCTGTTGTCATCGGTGGGCTCGGCATCAGGCAAGCTCTTAACAGGCCAAGTACCCTATGGACCAGCTGTTGTTCTGATTATCGCTAGCATCATTGCCGCTCCGATCGGTGTAAAAGTGAGCCGGATAGTAAACACCAAAGTACTACAAAGCATTCTAGCCGTACTCATCATGGCTTCCGCTGTGAAAATATGGTGGGACATATTCTAACCAATCACAACCGCCAGCACATCGTTCAATGAACTTGTGCTGGTGATTTTTTGTGTGAAGTCATAAGTGGAAAAATCATTAAATTCACTTCTACTCTGGCAGGTGGCTCCAGTTTAGTAAATATGGAAGTCTTTATACGTAACTACAATTGGCATAGTAAACTAGTTGATCAGCGTGGAAGGCGGCGACTCCCGATGGATCAGCCCGACAGGTGAGACAACTAAAGGGAGCTTGCGACCTAGTTGGCTCACCGCGGGCCCATGGGAAAGCGTCCGCCTGGAACGCTGATCAACGGTGCCTTCACTTTACTTAATTTAATCAAATGTATTAAAAGTAATACGGATTTCAAAACATTCAATTAAATTACCTTGCAATAGACTAGGAATAGCCGTATACTATTTTTCAACGATGGAAAACGAATAGACATACTCTTATCAAGAGAGGCGGAGGGATTAGGCCCTGTGATGCCCGGCAACCGGCGAAAGCAAAGGTGCTACTTCCTACAAACTTTCAATAGTTTGGAAGATAAGGGAGGAATGAGCGAAAGCAGAGCCCTCTTCTTATTATGGAAGATGGCTTTTTCTGTACTTAGCGAATCGTCCTCTTGTGTTTTTCTTGTCTAGTTCTAGGAGGAAGTTGTCCGAGGAGTTTCGGTGTTCCATCAATACATAAAAAAGGGGAATGGTTATGACGAATTTACAGCCAGAAACGATATTATTACACGGAGGGCAAAAGCCGGATCCAGAAACAGGCTCACGTGCCTTGCCGATTCATCGTACGACTTCTTATGTATTCAGAGACACGGAGCACGCACAAAACTTATTCGCCTTGAAAGAAGCCGGCAATATCTATACAAGAATTACGAACCCGACAGTAGCTGTCTTTGAAGAGCGTGTCGCACAGTTAGAAGGTGGAACAGCTGCAGTGGCATTGTCTTCTGGAATGGCGGCGATTGCTTTCTCTATTATGAACATCGCTGAAGCGGGCGATGAAATCGTTGCAGCCAGCAATCTCTACGGTGGCACATATAACTTATTTGCTGTGACATTACCACGCTATGGCATCAACGTGAAGTTTGTTGATGCGTCCGATCCAAAGAACTTTGAAGCAGCTATTACGGATAAAACGAAAGCGTTGTTTGCAGAAACAATTGGTAACCCAAGTTTGCAAGTTCTTGACGTGGAAGCTGTTGCGAACATCGCACATGACAATGGAATCCCATTGCTAGTAGATAATACATTCCCGTCTCCTTATGGATCAAATCCTATCGAGTACGGTGCAGATGTAGTGATCCACTCAGCGACGAAATGGATTGGCGGACACGGTACGACCATCGGTGGTGTAGCTGTGGATGCAGGGAAATTCGATTGGACGCAAGGGAGATTCCCAGGCTTTACAGAGCCGGACGAATCCTATCATGGCTTACGTTACGGAATCGATACAGCCGCTGCAGCTTTTACAACGAAACTGCGCGTACAATTGTTGAGAGACTTCGGCCCTTGTCTATCACCGGATAGTGCATTCAACTTGTTACAAGGTTTGGAAACCCTTCATTTACGCGTACCACGCCACAATGAAAATGCACAAAAAGTCGCGGCATTCTTGCAAGAACACCCAGCAGTAGAATGGGTGACCTATACTGGCCTAGAAGATCATCCAACAGCGGAACTAGCAAATAAATATTTGAAAAACGGCTATGGTTCAATTATCGTATTCGGTATCAAAGGTGGACGCGATGCAGGAAGACAAGTAATCGACAATGTAGAAATTTGGTCTCATGTAGCGAATGTGGGAGATGCGAAGTCATTAATCATTCATCCGGCATCCACAACTCATCAGCAGTTGTCTGTGGAAGATTTGAAAGACTCAGGCGTTAGCGAAGAGCTAATCCGCTTATCTGTAGGGTTGGAGTCAGCAGAGGATATTATTGCAGATTTGAAACAAGCCATCGAAAAAGCAGCAAACTAATATATATAAAGAACACCGTCGCATTTGCGACGGTGTTCTTTTCTTTACTATCGTTGTATTCGATTTTTCTCATCTTTGAGTGATTTGAACAGCGAAACAACCATCATAATGAGTATGATTGAGAATGGCAAAGCGGCAATAATGATGACGTTTTGCAGTGCATCCAATCCTCCAACATATAATAGAATAATGGCGATGGCAGATTGAATGACGCCCCATATCACTTTCAAATTATTCGGTGGAGTCAATGAACCGTATGACGACTGCATGCCGAGTACAAATGTAGCTGAATCTGCTGATGTGATAAAGAACGATGTAATCAATAAGATTGCAATGATCGATATGATGAATGATAAAGGTAATTCGCTGAACATTTCAAAGATCGTCAATTCAGTTGCACTCGCAGCCAAGTCGATGATGCCAGCTTTTTGCGTTTCGATTGCTGTCGTCCCAAATGCTGTGAACCAGATCATACTGAGCACAGTAGGAACAACTAGTACGCCAATCATAAACTCGCGAATCGTTCTACCTTTTGATACGCGGGCAATGAACATCCCGACAAATGGTGCCCAAGCTATCCACCAAGACCAGTAGAATAGAGTCCAACCATTGAGCCAAGCACGATTTTCCGGGGTAAGTGGTGCGGTTCGGAAACTCATACGAATGAGATTTTCCAAATAGCCACCGATGGAATCAGTGAACATGTTGAAAATCAATAATGTGGGTCCGAGCGCAATAATGAAAACTAACAATGCCAATGCCAAAAACATATTGGCATTAGATAAAATTTTAATCCCTTTACCAAGTCCACTCCATGCGGATGCAAGGAATAAAACCGTTACCACTGCAATGATAAAGAACTGGGACCAGAAGCCGATTGATATACCAAATAAGTAGTTGAGTCCGGCGTTGATTTGGACAGCTCCAAATCCAAGTGATGTCGCCACACCGAAAACAGTGGCAAAAATAGCGAAGACGTCAATGACTGTCCCGAGCTTTCCGTCTACGCGATCACCAAAAATTGGACGAAGTGTAACGGAGATTAATCCGGGTTGTCTTTTGCGGAACTGGAAATATGCCAATACTAAAGCGGTCATGCCATATACAGACCAAGCATGGAAACCCCAGTGGAAGAAGGTCGACTGCATTGCTTCTTTATAAGCAGCTTTTGTTTCAGGAGCCTCTGTTGCAGGACTTACTGCGTAATGCGAAAGAGGTTCGGCCGCACCGTAGAACACGAGTCCAATTCCCATACCAGCGGAAAATAGCATCGCCAGCCAGGAAAACATGGAAAACTGCGGTCTGTCATTATCCTTTCCTAATCGGATTTTACCGGTCGGACTGAATATCAAGTATACCGAAATGAAGAATAACATGGAGACGGTTAGTAAGTAATACCAGCCGAATGAATCCGAAATATAGACTTGGACAGTGGACGTGATTTCTTCAAAGTGCTTGGGGGCAATGACGCCGTATCCCACTGCCAATATGACGGCCACTAATGTAATGTAAAATGTTGTAGATATTTTTTTCATAGGTCCTCCTATTTAGAATGTAGTCTGAGAAAAGAGCATAGTACATAACCGAAACAGTAAAATAAAATTGCATATATACAGTTAATAGTACCCGTTTAACCGCCCAGATAAACGTTAAATAAACGACAGTCTATTGCCAAATGCATCAAAAATACAAATGAAATTGACGAAAAAATTTGCTTCTCGTCGCATATGTAAGTTGTTTCCGTAGTACCATTCATGTGATTGCTCAAAAAAGTCGCCTTGCGCTTGTGACAGTATACATGAAACGCATGGGTGATTTCTACCTTAACAAACAATCTCCTTTCACACAACAGGAACAGTGGCCATGTTATACTATTGAAACAAAGGTAATGAGGAGGAAATTTTCATGCAATATTCACAGCCTAAGATGCTTCAGCTCGTAAAGCATAGCCCAGAGCTAAACAGAAAATTGAAAGCGATTATGAAAGAGCATGAGCTAGAGAAAAGCTTTGCATTGAAAGCACTTTATCATGCAGAAGTGAAAGACGGCGGAGTCTATCAGCGGGATTATCAGGAGCTGTAAGTAGACGCACACGTATATAGCGGGCGTTGTACTAGACATTATTCACAAAAAGACCGATGAGAGATTCTTTTCATCGGCTCTTTACACTACGGGTTGCTGTATGAGTAGCCACGTTAACTGATGTACCTACTACACAAAAGAGCAGCCAGAATTGGCTGCTCTTTTTTGTGATGAATGAAAAGCGAATGATTATATTCGATCACGATGCTTTCTCCTTTAAAAATCATGAAGGATTAAACGGTTGATTACCTTCCGTCTGCTTGTTCTTCTTCGAGTTCGCATTTTTATTCTTAGCCGCATCGTTCTGTCCAATGACATCAAAATCGTCAGGACTCAAATCATATCCAAAACCATATTCCTCGCGCATGTTCTCATTTTTCTTCTTATTGTTCTTTTTGTTAGACATGTTCGTCACCTCCATTATAGAAGTGTGGCATTCTTATTGGAGATTATACATCTGCTAGGAGCGGTTGTGACGTTGTATAGAGCGGTTGAATATGTTCTATGAGCACCCGTGGATTTTTAAGAGCGGTTGAAGCGATTTAAATGAGCGCAAAAGAATTCATTCGAAACGATCTTAAGATTTTCTTCATATTTATCCTCAGTCTTTGTTAAGAGTGGGGTGGTAGAATGAAGGTATTAGTGAGACGGGGTGACGTACATGGCAGATTTTACAGTGCTTGTAGCTGATGACGATAAAGAAATTCGTGAGGGAATTGAGATTTATTTGAAAAATGAAGGATATCGTGTATTGAAAGCGAAAGATGGGCAAGAAGCGTTGGAGTTGCTTTCATTGAATGAAATCCATTTATTAATTTTAGATATTATGATGCCGAATATGGATGGGATCACAGCAACGTTCAAGATACGAGAAGCGCAGAATATCCCGATTATTATGTTGAGTGCGAAAGTGGAAGACTCGGATAAAATCCACGGGTTATCAGTAGGTGCAGATGATTATGTCACGAAGCCATTCCATCCGCTTGAACTGATGGCTCGTGTGAAGTCACAACTTCGTCGGTATGTAATGCTCGGGACGTATGAAGGACAAAAAGTCATTGAAGTAAACGGACTGGTCCTGAACGAAGAGGAGAAGGAGCTGACGGTGGACGGGACACCCGTTCGGCTAACTCCGATTGAATTCAAAATTACGGAACTACTGATGAAACACCCAGGACGCGTATTTTCAATTAATGAAATATATGAACGTGTGTGGAATGAGCAAGCGTATAATGCAGAAAATATCGTAGCGGTGCATATCCGAAAGATTCGGGAGAAAATCGAAGCGGATCCTAAAAATCCGCGGTATGTGAAGGTGGTGTGGGGCGTTGGCTATAAGATCGAAAAATAGAAATGGCTTGGTTGGGTCGCTCATTGCGATTACGTTAGCTCTAGGAAGCCTAATGTACTGCGCCTCATTTACGGTTGATCTTTTCCTCGACGGATGGGAACGATTAAACCTGGCAGCCCATTACTTTGGACGAATTATTAGAGGAGGAACCGTGTGATGAACAAAACTATAAAATTGGCTATCTGGTCTGCACTCGTGACACTAGTACTGATCGCATTGCCGTCCATCATTCATTATGCTCCACAGCTTGTTGGCAAGTCGTTTACCGACCAAGAAGACTTTACCTATAGAATGGAACAAGTATACGATAATTTGTCGGCTACTGTACTCAATCCAATCGACTTGAAAAAAGCGGAGAAGGAATTAACGGTTTCACAGGATGAAATTGAAGAATACCGACAGCGATACGGTACACTTTCTGAACAGCTTGATACTATCCAGCAACAGTATACAGAACGAATTGCGGAAGCGAAAAGCGAGAAAAATGAAATGTTGCTATTGGCTCTAGTTAAAGAGCGAAATACGAAACTAGAAGAGATCCAAAAGAATTTTGATAGCGATAGTTATGTAGAAGACAAAATCCGTTCGGAAAAGGTAAAAGCTTTAGCTAGTCAAATTAGGGAGACAGAAAATAATCGAGAAATGAATATTCCCATTTCCTATGATCTCGTGAATGTTGAAACGGGTGAGCGATTTACGCGTGGAGATGTCGAGGTTACGTCACTCTTCCAACAACAATTTACTGAAGCAACAGGATATTTCAGAGCGAACTCAGCTGTGTATGACAATGGCTACTCTGATTATTCAATGGAACAAGGGTCGACGTTCACAGATGACAATGCGTTGGAAATTAGTAATCCCGCGCAATATTTCAAAGGAACAGTGATTATTCCATCAGATGCTACAGTGTCGGGGCAATTGGCTAAGGAAAACGATCAATTCATCCGTGGAAAATATATGATGTATGCCTTGTGGGTTCTCGGTGTGCTAGCGCTCGTGGCATTGTGTACAGTGATGAAGTTTCAGAAAGAATGGGTGCGGCAGCCAAGATTGGCCGCAACGTATTCACGCTGGAAAATAGATGTGAAAGTAGTTCTTTTGCTACTGACCGCATTTATTCTGGCTCTTTATTTCGAATCGACTATATTCAATATCTTTAATCAGTTTATGTACCTTAACTTGGGAATTATTAGTAATATGGCGGTCAGTTTCTTGCTGATTGGCGTACTATTTACCGCATTATTGGCGTTTCAGGCTGTTCATGTATTTATGCTATACCGCGAGCCTGGGCGGCTGATGAAAGATTGGCATGAAAGCTTCACGATGCAATTTGTTAAAGATAGTAGAGACACATTCAACAATCGTACGATGGGTGTACAGTTCTCGTTGGTACTGATGATCTTTTTCCTTGCCGGCGTAGGCTTGGTTGGGGGAGTTATGCACCCATCGCTTTTGATCATTTATGTTTTCTGTGTACTGTTTGTCGCACTACCGGCATTATTCATTTTCGTGAAAAAAGCAGCCTATTTGAATCGTATAGTGGCAGCAACGAATGATATGGCGGCGGGTCATCTGACGCAGGCGATACCGGTCAAAGGTACATCGCAGCTTGCGAAGCATGCAGCAAATTTGAATAATCTCCGCGAAGGTGTTCGCGTATCGATCAATGAACAAGCGAAAAGTGAGCGGTTAAAAACGGAGTTAATCACAAATGTCAGCCATGATTTGCGGACACCGCTTACTTCTATTATAACGTATACGGATTTACTGAAAGATGAGACGTTAACTGCAGAAGAACGTGCAAAATACATTGGCATTCTAGATCAGAAGTCACAGCGCTTGAAAACACTTATAGAAGATTTATTCGAAGTATCCAAAATGGCAAGCGGTAATTTAGAAATGGTGAAGCAACGTGTGGATTTGAATCAGCTAATCCAACAAGCATTGGCGGAGCATGCGGAAGAATTCATTGAGCAAGATTTGCATATTCGAACTACTTTACCAGAAGAACCCGTCTTTGCGATGGTAGATGGACAAAAGTGGTGGAGAGTACTTGATAATCTGTTCATCAATGTATGGAAGTACTCGTTGCCAGGTACGAGGGTGTATGTCAATCTTCAACAAGTGGGATCGAATGCGCGTATCGTGTTGAAAAACGTTGCACAATATGAACTTGGTGACACGACAGATGAATTATTCGAACGCTTTAAGCGGGGAGACACGTCCAGGCAAACGGAAGGTTCGGGTCTAGGAATGGCTATTGCTCAATCTATTGTCGAACTACATGGCGGCCGGATGGAAGTGGAGGTTGATGGAGATTTATTTAAAGTGACGATTGATGTCATAGGGGGGTAAATTGGCGTGGAGTGGGGTGGGAGAAAACTCCCATCTTACTCTTTTTTTGAAATTGAAAGAGGAATCAGTTTAGTTTATGGCGAATACGGGTATGTATAGAGAGTGCGGTCTATTGATTAGGGGCAGCATGAAAGGGAGGAATGGTTATATGACAATCGTTGACGGAAAGTATCCAAACAAAAAAGATCTTACGCCGAGAGTGGAAGAGATCAATGAGGAGAAGTGTGTGGTAGAAGGCGTAGTAGTACCAGATGAACTACCTCTTGCCGATCCAGCAGATTCTGATTCAAGTGTAGCATTTAGAGAAAATGCACAGGATGAAACGGGAGAACATAAACCTTCCGCTTATAGTCAAAATAAATCCCCAAGCCAAAACTATCATGATCTGACACCCGGTGAAAAATTCCCGTATGGAGATCAGGAAGAATATAATCGTGAATACAACCATGAAGCGCATGACCAGTGGAATGAGCATAAGAACATTAAAAAGCAAGAAGAGAATCCTTCATAATGTCAGCCTGCCTACGTGCAAGGCTGTTTTTTAGATTACAAGAGAGGGTGGAATGAATGGGTGCATTGCAACAATTCTCCATGGCGAGAGGTTATACATTAAGTCTTTGTAAACGAACGGACGAATCCGCGTGGGATTTTCAACCTAAGGGTTTTTCAAATACTGTGCGGTGGAATGTAGGACATATCTATTCATTGACTGAAGACTTTCTTCATCGCGCAATGAATGACTATCCAGTCGATAAGTTGGAATGGGCAGAATTCTTCGCGACGGGAACGAGTCCATCTACTTGGCCGAGTAGCGCTCCAACTGAAGAGGAATTGATCGCAGCGATGAAAGACCAAGGTAAGCGTATTTCAAAACTAACTGAACAACAGCTGACGCATCGATTGAGTACACCCCTTTCTATTGGTACGTTTATTACGATGGAAACTGTCGATGAAGTTCTTCAGTTTCTTACTTGGCACGAAGGTTTGCATGCCGGTGTGATTGATGGGCTGCTTAGAGCGAATAAATAATATCCGATATAGCCGTTTGGGAGATCATAATTGATTTCTTGAGCGGCTTTTTTGTGTTACTGGCCTATGTGGGTAAGGAAGTATAAACTTTTAGGTTTTTATACTGAAGAACGCAGATCAACGGCACCCTCTAAGTCGAGATTTACTCACACTCAGCCTTAAGTCTGAGTCAGAAATCCGCTATGGGACCGTCGGAGAAAGCGGGGATTCATTATAAACTAAGGGTACAAATGAAGGGAGGACATCCACATGAAGACACTTGGATTAGTTTTACTAGGCATTGTAGCAGGTTTAGCATTTGTGCTAAACGTAGGTCCAATCATTGCCTTAGCCATAACAGGAGCGATCGCGCTTGTCAGTTATCACTACTGGAGAAAGAGCCAGTCGATGTTCGCGAAAGTATTCTGGATGACGATTTTGATCATCAGTGTAATCAGTTCAATTTCTAATATTGGTGCATTCATCGGGATCATCGCATTGATTGGAGTCTATTACGTATACCGTAAATGGAAAGAACGCAAGGCAAACCCGAACGTTCTATCCAATGACCCGTTCACAAACTTTGAACGTCAATGGAATGAACTGACAAAATAAAAGGAGAGATGTAATATGAACGCATTTTGGCATAAACTAAAATATACGCTACAAGAAGATTTGAATAGTTTGATGGATAAGTCGCAAAAGAAAGAAAATCCACTTGAATTACTGAATCAGTATTTCTTAGAAGCACAAAAGCAAACAGCAGAAATCGGGAAGTTGCTTGAACGCCAAGGAAGATTGAAGGAAGAATTGGAAGCCGAATGTCAAGAAGCGAATTCGATGGCGATAAAACGTCGTCGTCAACTGGAACTTGCTGAAGTGGCAGGAGACGCAGAGTTGATTGCATTCGCGCAAGAAGAAGTAGAGGCATATGAAGGACGAGTTGCCCGCTTATCTGCGAGCATCCAAGACGCCACGCAAGAATTGCTGTCATTGGAACGGAAATTTGAAGAGATGAAGCATCGTGTGAAAGATATGCGTGTTCGTCAGTTGCAATTGATGGGCAAAGAGAATGTAACGCGTGCGCAGGAAAAAATGAATCGATTCGTCAAGCCAGATAGTTCGTTTTCAACACTGGACGACTTGCATTCGTACATCGAAAATCTTGGCGGTGGAACGAGATCGACGCAATCACACTCGTCAATGGAGCAACGTTTGGATTCATTAGAGAAATCTAACGCAAAATCTCAAGATATTGTGTAAACTATAAGAGGGAGCATCACGCTTCCTCTATCGAGAAGGGAGAGAATGAAATGGGTAAGAGGGATTCCACTAAAGTTTCGGTATATTTACTTGCTCTTTTGGCGATTGCTTTCGTCGAATCCATAGTGTTTTCAAACGGTAATTTCATCTTCCTCCTTCTCGGTTGGGGATTCCTCGATTATGGTTATCGAAAACGTGGAAAATGGACAGCGATCACAGGAATCGTCTTTATAGTGATTGCGCTTCTGACATTATGGAGTGTACGTCTGCTGATTTTAGCCATTGTTTTGTATATTATCATGAAATTATGGAAAGGTACGCCGGCCAATGAAGTCTTTGGCGATTTGCAAAAGCCTCGTGTTAGACGATCGCAAGGTATGTGGAGGAACCGCTTGTTTTCGGTCCAATCTACTCCATTCTCGACGTATGAGTGGGAAGATATTCATATGCAAGGGTTTTTCGGTGACGTGCATGTCGATGTGACGGATACGGTATTGCCTAGAGGCGCTTCCTTTATTTCGATTCGGCAAATCTTCGGTAAAGTTCGTATTGAACTGCCGTACGATATTCCGGTACGCATTCATTATGCCACGTTATACGGTGAAGCGAATATGTTAGGCAAAGTTCCACAGCAACTATTTAATGAAACTATACAAGAACATGACGGCTATGAAACGAAACGGCCGAATGATCCCGAGTTGATTATTTCAGTATTTACTTGGATCGGCGATGTGGAGGTGCGTAGAAAATGAAGGTAATCATTGGTCGCACCATTCTGTTGACGTTGACGTTTAGTGTGATCGTCGCGGTCTTTTTCTATTTGTTCATTGATGTATCTATCGCTGACTATCAGAGGTTGCTACTCGATACGGAAGCCGCGGATATGCCGTTGTTGGTCTGGTTGTTCACGACGATTTTCGTCATGAGTTTAGGAATTGCTAGCTGGATCAGCCTACACAGTAGGATGAAAGAGAATATCATTATCGGAAAACTACAGGATTTGTATGCTAAACAGCAGTTTACAAGCTCGAATAAAATGAAAAAACAAACGAATCGTTCCATTGAACAGTTATATGAAGTACTTGAAGCACAGCGAAACAGTTTGCGTAAGATTACCGACGAGCGTGTCGAGACACAAGATAAAATCATTCAGGAACGTATCGTTCAAGAACGCCAAAGGTTGGCGAGAGAACTGCATGATTCTGTGTCCCAACAATTGTTCGCGGCCTCCATGCTGTTGTCGGCACTTGCTGAACAAGCGGAAGAAGGACCAATCCGTAAGCCGTTACTGCAAGTGGAACGAATGGTTCAGCAGGCGCAATTAGAAATGCGGGCATTGCTTCTTCATTTACGTCCGGCGGCACTGCATAACCAGACGCTTGCCAAAGGTCTTGAAGAATTATTGAGTGAATTACAGGAAAAAGTGACGTTCGATATTACGCATCGCTTGGAAGATATCGAGCTATCTAAAGGTGCGGAAGATCATTTATTCCGGATTGTGCAAGAAACGTTGTCAAATACACTGCGTCACGCAAAGGCAACGGAAGTGGAAATTTTATTAATCGAACGGGATGGATTGGCGATTTTACGTGTGCAAGACAATGGCGTTGGATTTAAGCAGCATGACGGCAAAGGCGGTTCGTATGGTCTGCAGAATGTGAAGGAACGTGCGATTGAGATCGGTGGCAGTTGCAAGATTGTCTCGGTACCGTCTCAAGGAACGATCGTAGAAGTGAAATTACCGATTTTGAAAGGGGAGCTGGCGGATGATTCGAGTGCTGTTGGTAGATGATCATGAAATGGTGCGCATTGGCGTATCGACATATTTGCAGATGCAACCCGATATCGAAGTAATTGCGGAGGCGGAAAATGGTCAGATGGGCGTCGTGAAAGCACTGGATTTACGTCCGGATATTATTCTCATGGACATGGTCATGCCTGTTATGAATGGTGCTGAGGCGACGGCTGCGATTATCGCCAAATGGCCGGAAGCGAAGGTAATTATCGTCACTAGTTTCCTCGATGATGATAAATTATACCCTGCACTTGAAGCGGGAGCTGTCAGTTATATTTTGAAAACGTCCAACGCAAAGCGCGTGGCGGATGCTATTAGAGAAACTATGCAGGGACAAACCGTGCTTGAGCCGGAAGTGACATCTAAAATGATGATAAAAATGCGCAGTGGCCAGACGCATGCCTTGCATGAAGACTTAACCGATCGCGAGCTCGAAGTCTTATTATTATTGGCTAAGGGTAAATCTAATCAGGAAATTGCGGATGAACTATTCATTGCGTTAAAAACTGTGAAAACTCACGTCAGTAATCTATTATCCAAATTAGAAGTCCAAGACCGCACTCAAGCGGTTATTTATGCGTTTCAAAATAAATTAACGGATTACTAGTCTACAAGTATAAGCCGCGGCATATCAATAGATCAATGATAAAACTGTGGATAAACAACGATAAAAATTAGAATAGTCTGAAGTTATGCACTTCTCCACAATCTATCCACGTACTATGTGCATAAGTATTCCGTTATATGTGAAAACAAAATGTATGCACATGTGGATAAAAATATTCTGCCGGAAACTTATCCACTGTTTGTTACGTCATGGTAGACTGGATAAAAGAAAATAGAATAGCAGAAGGGGAGCCTTCGCGGAAAGAGAGTCATATGGAATTATTTGATTTAATTAAAGCGCTAATTTTAGGATTCGTAGAAGGAATGACGGAATTCGCGCCCGTTTCTTCGACAGGTCATTTGATTATTGTCGATGATATGTGGCTGAAGACGGAAGAATTCCTTGGGAAATATCCTGCGATTACATTTAAGATAGTAATTCAACTCGGTTCAATTTTGGCTGTTGTCGTAGTATTTTGGAAGCGGTTATTTAGTTTAGTCGGTTTGTATAAAGTAGATAGCGGAGTCAAGATGAGCGAGCGTTTCAATTTATTACACGTAATCGTTGGGATGTTACCCGCTGTTATTTTCGGTTTTGCATTTAAAGACTTGATTGATGATTACTTATTCGGCGTGGAAACCGTTATTTTTGCGTTAGTTGCAGGAGCGGTGCTGATGATTGCTGCGGATAAGTTTGGGCCGAAAAATCCACGTGTACAGACGCTGGATCAAATTACATATAAACAGGCGTTTACAGTTGGACTGGTTCAGTGTTTGTCGTTGTGGCCTGGATTTTCACGATCGGGTGCGACGATTTCAGGTGGTGTATTGTTCGGGATGAATCACCGGACGGCTGCTGATTTCACATTCATCATGGCGGTTCCGATTATGATGGGTGCAAGTCTGGTGTCGGTGTTGAAGAACTGGGAGTATATGTCGATGGACGACTTAGGATTTTACGTGGTTGGGTTCTTGAGTGCGTTTGTGTTTGCGCTGATTTCAATTCGTTTCTTTTTGACGTTGATTTCGAAAGTCAAGTTGATGCCATTTGCGATTTATCGTCTCGTGTTGGCAGCGATCTTGGCCGTGATTGTGTTTTTATAAGAAGTGAGACGACCTTTGCGGGATGTGCAGAGGTCGTTTTTTGTGGAATGAAATAGGATAGGTTGACGGGGATAGAGGAGGGGATTTGCGCTTCGGAGGGGGCGCTTTCCTGCGGGCATGGCTTGAGCCTCCTCGTCCGCTTCGCTACCTGCGGGGTCTCAAGGCTCATGCTCATAACGCTTCGCTTTTAATCGCAGAAGTAATTGCTATTCCCGCGGGAGTCGCCCCTCCTACGCTCCAATCCCCAGCAATATGATTGGGAAATACTTATCAAAGTTCCTTGAAGTTTATGTTGTAATTGTTTCTGTATTTTAATTTAGTTAATTTAAAAGACCGTAATAACTCACCCTCATACTCACCAGTTTACTGTTCTGGCTTTAAATTACTGTATACCTTTTTCCTACTTCTGCAATTTCCACCAAACCGCTGAACGTTTTCTCCGCTTCATTCAATATCTCATTAATATCACCATGATGTGGCAGATGGGTGAGGACGAGTTGTCCCACGTCTGCTTGTCGCGCCAGTGTTCCTGCTTGGCTACCTGTTAGGTGACCTGGTGATTTGCCCAGGTGTTCTTCGTATAGATTGGCCTCGCAGAATACGATGTCGGCATGTTGCGAGAATGCCACGAGCTTGTCGCACCATTCCGTATCGGCAGTGAAAACCACGGACTTGCCTTCAACCGTAAACTTCATTGCGAGGCAGTAGACAGGATGGATGGTTGGACAGAATGTTACGGTAAATGGGCCGATTTGGATGGATTGATTTTCTTGAATTTCGATACCTTGTGTTTGCTCTTTATACGTCAACTTCGCAAACTGTTCTTCGTCCTGCGCGTGCCCGTAAATAGGCAGTGGTGGGGAAGGGTGTCCAAGGTAGTACTGAATCAACCGGCTATATTGCAAGCTTCCTATGTCCGCGATATGATCTGCGTGATAGTGGCTGATGACGACTGCGTCGAGCTGGTTGAGTGTGATGTAATTTTGCAAGGAAGATAGAACGCCACTGCCACAGTCGAACAGGCAATGGAATCCTTCGTGCTCAATGAGAAATGAAGAGGTGGCGCTGTTCGCTTTCGGGTAGCCTCCCCAGATGCCTAAAGGGATGATGTTCATTTGAATTCCTCCTGTATGGGTATTTTAGTACTTTCATTGTAAGTGAAAGGTTAGTAAAAGTCGTAAAAATAGATTTTTTGAGTTGCCGACTCTAAGCGCCTCCTTCCACTTTTGGTTCATCTAGTTGCAGCGGCTAGGATCTCGGGTCATAAGCCGTGCTGGTCGTGAGGCAAAGAGCGCCTCAAGTCCAGCCCGTCTTATGCCTGTCGATCCTGACGAGCCGCTTTCACTTTTGGTTCATCTAGTTGCAGGTGGCAGAGTCTCGGGTCATAAGTCAAAGCTGCTGTGCTGCAAAGAGCGCCGCTTCGCATCTTCGTCTTATGCCTGCCGACTCTAAACGCCACCTTTCACTTTTGGTTCATCCATGCGATAATAGAGAAAATACACTTTGAGGATGACGATATGAGTAAATTAGTTGAAATACAGTTAAATGCACAGGGCACGGTGGCTTTGAAGAAGGGATATCCTTTGATTTTGAAGGATGCTGTGATGACTAGCGAGATTCAGGCGAAGGAAGGTAGTTTGATTCGTTTGACGGATCGCTACCATAAATATTTGGCTACGGGTTATTATGGAATACAAAATAAAGGAATCGGCTGGGTGCTGACTTCGAATGAAAAAGAAGAGATTGACTTTGATTTCTTCGATCAAAAAATGGCGACTGCCTTTGAGCGTCGTGCGTCGTATGCTAACGATCCAGATACAACGGCTTACCGTTTATTTAATGGGGAAGGCGATGGAATCGGTGGGTTGACGATCGATTATTTTGATGGCTATTATATGGTCAGCTGGTACAGTGAAGGTATTTATGCGTTCCGTCACCACGTCTATAATGTTCTGGATAAGCGTGGGGAATATAAAGCGGTGTATGAAAAGAAACGTTTTGATTCGAAGGGGCAGTATGTCGAGCAGGATGATTTTGTAAAAGGAACGCCTGGTGATTTTCCGATTATTGTTAAGGAGAACGGCATGAACTTTGCAATTGATTTGAATGATGGCGCGATGACTGGAGTTTTCCTTGATCAGCGCGATGTACGTGAGGCGATTCGGGACAAGTATTCAGAAGGTCGCGAAGTGTTGAATACGTTTTCGTATACAGGAGCGTTTTCGGTTGCAGCTGTTTTAGGTGGAGCGAAGAAAACGACGAATGTGGATTTGGCGAAGCGTAGTGTCGCAAAGACAATCGAGCAATTCAGTGTCAACGGTATCGATTATGAGCAACAAGATATTAAAGTGATGGATGTCTTTGACTATTTCCGTTACGCGAAGCGTCATGACATGAAATTCGGACTAGTCGTGCTGGATCCACCGAGCTTTGCGCGTTCGAAGAAGTATACATTTAGTACAGCAAAGGATTATCCTATGTTGATGAAAGAAGCGATTGCGGTTACGGAGAAAAACGGCATTATCGTCGCTTCCACAAATAATGCGAGCTTCAGTATGAAGAAGTTCAAAGGCTTCATTGAGCAAGCTTTCAAAGAGACAGATATGCGTTATAAAGTACTGGAAGAATCCACATTACCTAGGGACTTCCGTACGCCACGGGACTATCCTGAATTTAACTATTTAAAAGTAGTGATTGTGCAGAAGTTACGTTAATTCGTCACAAAAAGTAGGGTGACAATGTCAATATTTCCTAGTACGATGGATTCAATGAAGTCGTGAAACGGGAGGTAAACATATGAAGCAAGTACTTGCGCTGATGGCCGTGGTGTCTGCTTTGGTACTAACTGGCTGTTCCAATGCATATAGTCAAGAAGACGGCTACCGCATGGCCATCATCAATCAAGGATTCCCTGTTCCGAAAGAAGCGTATGAAGTAAAAGCAGAAGATTGCATAGGGGAGATTTCTAAATCAGCGAAATATAAGTTGAAGGGAATCGGTGACTCGGAAGGCAATCCGCCAGATCATTATTTGCGTACTATTGAAGAATGGGGCTGGACGGAAATGGTGGAAGACCGCAGAGGATCTATCCATTTCTATGAGAAGCAAGGCAAGATCATGTCGCTCAATATTCGAGAGAACGTTTTTGATGTATTTGAAATGACGAGTGCAACGGAATCATAAATAAGGTGGCGAGAGTATGGAGACGAAAAAACCGAAGCTAGACATAAAGAAGCCTGCGGTTGCAAAAGCGTTCGATGTGTTGGTGATCGCTTTATTCGCTGCTGCTCTCGTCTATTTACTATTGCAGTGGAATCAATTGCCTGATCGTATTCCTGCGCATTTTGGAGCGAATGGGGAAGTGGACCGTTATGGTTCGAAAATAGAATTACTGCTGTTGTCAGTCATTGGCGTCGTTATGTGGGTAGGTTTATGGATAGTGGAGAAGTATCCGTATATGTTTAACTACATGAATTTGCGTCCTGACAATGTAGAAATCCAGTACCGCTATGGCGTGCTATTCATGAATGTCATCAAAAACCTTTCTACATTAGTAGTGATCTTTCTACTATGGCAGTCTGTCGATATCGCTTTGGCTCGAATCGGTTCATTGAACGCGCCTATCCTCATCACGCTACTTGTACTACTCTTCAGTGCGATAGGTGTTTATTTTTATAAAGTACTGAAATTATAGCCATGCCTGAATTGTATTTCTAAAATTCTGCCAATAAATGAATCTATTGATCACCTCCTATCGTATACTCATGATAAGAGGTGATTTTTTGTGAAATGGAAACTGTTACTTGTCACTTTACTAGCTTTCCTTGTTCTGCCGACGACAGTAGGGGCTGTAGATTTCAGCATTTCGGACGTAAAAATCAATGCACAATTGGAAACGGATGGCACCGTCCGGGTAACGGAACAGCATACCTATAATTTTGACAGCGAATTTAACGGGATTATTCGAGAAATTCAACCGAAACGAGGAGCTTCGATTGAGGAGTTTAAAGCCTTTGAAAAGGGTAAAGAGTTAAGGATTGAGAAGCGTAACTCGGAATATCGTGTATATCGCAAAGGAGACAGCGAAGTCATTGTCTTCGATTTGCAGTACACCATTAGAAATGGAATGGAAAAGTATGCAGATGGCGCGCAGTTTTACTGGCCATTTTTCGATCGCCGTAATGAAACTGATTATGGCAATATGACGATTACGATCGTGCCTCCTAGTAAAGCGTCTGACGTGATGTTCATCGGCTATGAAAGTGCGGAAGAAACAGGGAAAGTGCAACCGGATGGAACGGTCATATTTGCATTAGGGGAAGTCCGTGCGGGAGACAATGGGGATATTCGCGTGGTCTATGAGCCGACTTTATTTCCAGCAATGACCGCAGTAAATGGCGACATCCGTTCGACAGTGAAGAAGGATCAGGAAATAGCGGCTATGCTTCGGCAGGAGTTCATTGAGAACCAAAAGATTGTGGGCACTGTAGGTGGTGTGAGTGCAACGGCAGGTATTCTGGGCGTCGGTTTGATTGCATTTTTTGCGAATGCTAGGAGAAAAAGATATGTGAAGGAAGCGCACTATCAAATGGAATTGAATGGTTTCTACGTTCCAGTGAATGATATGAGTTTACCGGCAGTACTTCTCTTCAAGAATGGTGTAGCCTCGGTTGAGCTGATGTCTGCAGCACTACTTGATCTCGTTCGAAAAGGACATGTGAAACAAGTATCCGACGAGGAATTTGAGTTGGTCGATGCGAACGTCAAATTAGAACATGAGAAGGCATTGATTCAGCTGTTATTTTTCCAAATCGGCCATGATAAAAAATTCACATTGAATGAGTTGAAAAGTTACACAAAAGAAAAGAAGAATTATCAAGCATTTGATAAGAAGTTTAGCTTGTGGAAGGATCTTTTACAAGCAGAATTGAATCAATTTGAAGTGAAGGTCAAGACTACGAAAGAACGCATGATCCTGAGTTTGATCGGTGTGCTTGGAATCGGATTCGTCATCTCCTTTGTCTATTATGAATTGTATGTGCAACTAGTCATAGTGGCGATGTTGACTTTGGTTGCATTCGGATTCGCATTGTTCTACAGTCCGTACAATTATGAGGGGGCGCTACTGAGACAAGAATGGGAGCGAGTGGATCAATGGATACGAGAACTACATACGGAAAAATGGGAAGGCTTATCGCTTGATGATCGATTTCGTGTGTTGATTTATGGAGTCGGTGTGAAGCATCCTGAACTGGACGCGTATTATAAGGATTTCGCCAGTGTCCAGAAGCAACTTGATCAAAATCGCACTCGTTATGATGAAAGATATCGACAGGATACGGAGGACGTTCAGTACGGAAACGCCTATTACGGAGGCGTTGTCTATAATCCTATGTTCCTCGCCGGTTCTTTCAATCAAGCATCGGCCAATGTATCACACAACGCTCCGAGCAGTGATAGTAGTAGCAGTGGAGGCGGAACGGGTGGTGGAGGCGGTGGATCAGGTGCGTTTTAAGATAAGTAAAAGGAGTGAATAGAGTGGGTAAGACAATAGTTTGGTTCCGAAAAGATTTGCGTTTGCATGATCATCCAGCATTGGTGGAAGCGGCAGCACATGGTGAAGTATTGCCCGTCCTCATTTTGCCGGAAGCACGCCACGCAGCATCTGATTGGTGGTTGCATCACAGTTTGCTGGAAATAATCGAGCGCTTTGCGGAGCAGCAAATTCAGTTCGTGATCAGACAAGGACATCCTGTTGAACAGCTGATGAAGTTGCTGGATGAAAGCGGAGCCGATCAACTTGTGTTCAATGAATTATATGATCCGAAAAGTCGTGAAGTGGAACGTGGAGTAGCAGAGGCTTGTGAGAAAAGGCGTGTTCAAATGCGTTCATTCCAAGGGTCACTACTCGTTGCACCGGATGCGATTTTCAATAAAACCAATCAGCCATATAAAGTATTTACGCCGTTTTGGAAGCGGCTCCGCCAAGAACGAATTGCGACACCGCTCGCAACTCCTGAACTCGTACCGTCTACTGGTAAACTACAATCATTGTCTTCAGAGGAATGGGGACTATTATCGGATGAACCTTGGTATAACAAGTTTGCAACTTATTGGCAACCTGGGGAAAAAGCTGCGATGGACTGTTGGGAAACGTTTCGAGACGGTGGGTTGTGCGATTATTTAGTGGGACGAGATCTCCCTGCGCAATCTAGTGTTTCGCGTATGTCGCCTTACTTGGCTTGGGGGAATGTTAGCGTACGTTCGCTATGGCATGGTGCATTAGCTGCGGCGGAAGACGTCGGTGATCGGCAAGTGGAAGCTTTTATTCGGCAATTGGCGTGGCGGGATTTCGATAATTACCAGCTACTGTACTTTCCGGAAATGTTGACGAAACCTGTGCGACCGGAGTTTGAACAGTTCCCGTGGCAACCTGCCGACGCTCAGCTGGAAGCTTGGAAAACAGGGCGTACCGGTTATCCGTTAGTCGATGCCGGGATGCGTGAATTATGGGAAACAGGCTATATGCATAACCGTGTGCGAATGGTCGTAGCTTCTTTTTTGATCAAACATTTATTGATTGACTGGCGAGAGGGCATGGCGTGGTTTGAAGAGACGTTGCTCGACTTGGATCTAGCGAACAATGCGATGGGATGGCAATGGGTGGCGGGCAGTGGTTTTGATGCGTCGCCGTACTTTAGAGTGTTTAATCCCATTCTTCAGGCGAAAAAATTCGATGAAGATGCGCGCTATATAAAAAAATGGCTGCCCGAGTTGGGGGACATGCCAGTAAACTATGTATTTCAACCAGCAGACGCACCGGTTGATGTGCTGGAATCAGCAGGCGTTACGATTGGTACATCCTATCCGGCTCCGATTGTTGACCATCAAGCTGCCCGTGCATGCGCATTGGCAGCGTATGATACATGCAAAAATTTTTAAATGTCCTCAATTGATTCAAGTAGATGAATATGTTGTAGCTGTAGCCGATCCGCCCAAATGAACGATCCGTATCCACCTAAATAAAATTCGGTATGAGGGTGTTGGCCTGCAAACTCGTCCAATTCTTGTATTGTCTGCGGACTCTCTTCAAACGGAAATGTAGTCGACGCTGACAATAACACTTTGACCGGCTTGATTTTTTCTATAAGAGACTGAATAGCGCCAGGAGCAGGTAATGATCCAATCATCGCCGTACGCCAGCCTTTTAGCATCAGTTGCAGTAAAAAAATATGCACCGGAATTTCATGTGATTCATTCGGGAGACATGCGCCGAGCAATAGGGGCGAGTCTTCCCGGTATTGGAAGTTGCGCCGTAGTTGGACGAGTTGATCTCGTACGACCAGACTTGACAAGGCTTCCTGATATTCATCCCACTCTCCACTTGCCCAGTGATCACCTATTTCCTTCAAAAATGGAATGACGATTTGCTGGAGATAGTGTTCAAGTCCTAACCGATGATAGGCGGCTTGCAAGGAAAAGTTTAATTCTAATTCATCACAATTTTTACCGTGGCGCAATAAGTCGCTCAATATATCTTCTATAAAGGTATTTTCGGGATTCGATGGGAAAATGGAGTTTTTCTGGGATTTCGCCATCTCGGCTGCTTGTGAGAGCGCAAAACCATCCTCTGCATAACGTTTCATCAGCAAAAATAACCGAATATCTTCATCGTGATATACCCGATAGCCATTATCTAGTCGCTGTGGAATCACGATATCATAGCGTTCTTCCCACTTCCTCAAGACTTGCCTCGACAAACCTGTTTGCTCCGCAACTTGTTTAATTGTATACGTAGGGGTTTCAGATGACGGCTTCAAAATAATCAACCTTTCATTTTACTATAATTAGCGATCATACTTCGCCCAGTTCTATATGTTTAACATTATACATAGGTTTGACAATGTAAGTCAAACCTGCTATTTTTACATAGTGGGAAGGTGTCTAAATGAAAACGACATATATAGTACAAGGTACATGGATTGGTATCATAACGGGTGTTTTTCTCGCTATTTTCTTCAAAATCATACAGTCGATTACAGGTCACAAGGTCTATACTTTGTTATTGAATGTGGATTACATACCCATCGTAAAAGAATATGTATTTCCAGAAGTAATAGAAGTGTTTTTCCATCTGATTGTTTCAGTTATTCTTTGTATCATACTGGTGATTCTGTATGACAAGAGTAGTGGTTTCATTCGTCATCATGCGGTATTGTTCCCTTTTCTAGTGAATAGTATTATCGGGTTATTACTGTATCCGACGACTTCATTTTCTGATCGTACGCCAAGTGTCACAAATATCATTTCTTTGTCCTGGTGGCTCGTCGGACACGCTGTATATGGTTTCTTCGTAGGGATTTTGATTAGCAGGAAATCAAAAAATATAAAATAGGTCTATTCCGGTCAATTATTCTAGTATATATGGATAGACTATTGTATAATCAACTAACAATAACATTGTACAAAGCGTGGACATTGGAGAAAGCGGTAGTTTGTCCGTGTCAATTGAAGATAAAGGAGAATTTCAATATGTGGATCACTAAAAAACACAAGGCCCAATCATTAGTCCGCCCTATTTCCACTACCCCTGTCAAATTGCAAGTTCCTACCAAAGAAATTCAATTACAGTTAGATGCTATTCAGTTAAGGGAGCGGGATTTACAACTTTTACGCGCGTTAAAAGATCCAATGAATGACCGGATTGATGAAATTGTAGAAGCCTTTTATTCTAGTGTCACAGCAGTTCCTAAATTGTCCCAGATGATTAAAAAGTATACTACGACCGATTATTTACGCAAGACGCTAACTGTACATCTCGCGGGATTATTCGATGGTGTGATTGATGAAGCCTATTTACTCAATCGCAGTAAAGTAGCGGGTGCTCATGTGCGTATAGGCTTGGAACCTAAATGGTATATAGCGGCTTTTCAAAACTTGCATGCAACGATGCTCGATATATTATTTGATTTAGAATTGGACCGTGCAGAAGAACGTGAGATGATCGTAGCGTTAAGTAAGATTTTGAATTTCGAAAAGCAATTGGTTCTTGAGGCGTTCGAGAAGAGTACGAATGATGCAATTCATGCAAATCAGCAAGAAGTAAAAGATAGCGTCAAGCAACAAATTGGAAGTATTGCGCTTGAGATTGAAGAGAAGTCCGAGTCCACATATGCGGTAGTCAATGATTTAATCGAGCAATCTACTACACTCGAAGGAAAAATTCAGGAGAGTATTGTCCGTTCCGAAACGTCAGTCCATCAAGCACAGTCTGGAATTAAACAGATGTCACAGATGGTGATTACTTCGGAGACGATTGTCAAGGAAACGAAAGGCATGGCGGCATTGATTGAAGAATTAAACCGCGCATCCATTCAAATTGAAGAAGTCGTTCAACTAGTGAAAAATATTGCGGATCAGACCAACCTTTTGGCACTGAACTCTGCAATTGAAGCGGCACGTGCAGGTGTTCACGGAAAAGGTTTTGCGGTTGTTGCGGATGAAGTCCGAAACCTAGCTGATCAGACGAAACGGTCGACAGATAATATTGCACAACTCGTCGCGCAATCGAAGGCGAAGACGCGAGCTGTTCATGATGCGATAGATACTGTCACGAAGTATGCCGATATGGGCATGAAAGAAACGGAAACAACTAGAGAGACATTCCAGAACATAACTGAGACGGTTCATTTGACCATAGACGATATCCAGCATTTTTCAGACCATATGATAAATTTGCAAAGCGTCATTACATCAATTGGCGGCGTATCGAAGGAAGTTGTATCCACTTCTTATGAGTTGGAAGAAGCGATAAATGTCCTATAAAAGGAAGTGAGAATGAATGTTTTTAGCATGGAGCGAAATCAAAAAGAATAAATTACGATTTTTACTCATCACATCGATTTTACTATTGGTGTCATTCCTCGTGTTCTTCCTATCCGGACTGGCAAATGGATTAGCCAGCATGAACAGAGAAGCGATCGACTCGTGGAAAGTCGATGCAGTTCTTCTGACAGAGGAATCCGATAAGAGTTTGTATGAGTCGGCACTTGACAAGAAAATAGCCGATGAACTGGATGCGAAAGAAACGGCTGTTGTTAGCCAAATGGGCGCCATCGCAAACAATGGTGATACCAAACAAAATGTCATGCTCTTCGGTATAGATAGAGAAGAGTTCATCAAGCCTGAAGTTAGTGAAGGGGACCCGACATTTTACGTTCAAAACGGTGTCGTGGCATCTGATGTGCTAAAAGATGAAGGCTTTAAAATAGGGGATACGCTCGAGTTATCCTCAACAGACACGAAACTGACGATTGTCGGCTTCACGGAAAAAGCTCGTTTTAATGCGTCGCCTATTCTCTATATGAAGTTAAATGATATGCAGAAAATTAAATATGGTGACGCCTATACAATGAATAAAGACTTGGTTAACGCAATTGTCATTAGAGACAAAGACTGGGCTACACTTTCCTTGCCAGACAATACGGAAATTATTGAAACGGAAACATTTATCGAGAATCTACCGGGTTATACGGAGCAGAATTTGACGTTGACGTATATGATTTACTTCCTATTCGTCATTTCAGCGGCAATCGTTGCCATTTTCCTGTACGTATTGACTGTCCAGAAAATCAGCATGTTCGGTCTGATGAAAGCGCAGGGGATTTCCAGCGCTTATTTGGCAAGATCCGTTATCGCACAGACATTCATTCTCGCGTTGATCGGGGTAGTCCTAGCATTTGGACTGACGTTGCTTGCGGGAAGCTTCCTGCCAAATGCAGTTCCTATCATGTTTGATATACCTACCATGATCATTTATGGGGTGGTCTTAATAGTAGTGGCAATTCTCGGGGCTGTCATTTCGGTTTGGACGATTATTCGAATTGATCCGCTCGAAGCGATAGGGGGGTAAACGATGGTACTGGAACTACGAAATGCGAAAAAGACGTTCGGTGAAGGCAATACGCTCGTTGAAGCGATGAAGGAAACCAATTTCTTAGTTGAACGTGGAGAATTGGTCGCGGTTATCGGTCCGTCAGGTTCAGGTAAAAGTACGTTCCTGACGGTGGCTGGCGCTCTGCAAACACCAAGCGAAGGCGAAGTCATCATTAACGGTAAAGAATTATCGCAGCTAAATGAAAAGCAACGTTCAAAAATCCGTTTGCAGGAAATCGGGTTTATATTGCAAGCTTCCAACCTTGTGCCGTTCCTAACTGTTGATCAGCAGCTTGAATTGCTAAATAAAGTGAAGAAAGACAATATGACCAAAGATGAGCAACGTAAGTTATATGAAGATTTAGGTATTACCAAGTTGCGTAAGAATTATCCATCTGATTTATCGGGCGGTGAGCGACAACGTGTGGCGATTGCGAAAGCATTGTTCAGCAAGCCAGCGATTCTTTTGGCGGATGAGCCTACCGCTTCACTCGATTCGGATCGGGCGTTTGAGGTGATGGAGTTGTTGCGTAATGAAACGAAGTCGAATCAGACAGCGACCATCGTCGTGACACATGATATACGATTGATTCGATACGTGGATAAGGTGTACAAGATGACGGATGGTGTGTTGAAGTTGGAGAGTTCGGCTGAGATGGCATTGGATTCGACGGAATAAGCGAGGGTTGAATAAATAATGAAATAAACGCTTCGGAAAGCTGTTTTATGGCTTTCTGAAGCGTTTTTTTATTGGAGGATTTATTGGGTATGCTCATAAAATTGGACGGAGCGCTCTATTGAACGTGTTCATCGCTCATAGTCCAGGGGCCAGCGCTCTATCCAACGTGTCAACCGATCATAGCCCACGCGCAAGCGCTCTAAGCACAAGCATCATCCCAATAAACCAGCGACGATCTTCCGTGCAACCATGATATCCTTCGTTCCATGTACCAACATCCTGCCATCGCGGAATAACACGAGTCGATGAGCGTTGTATTCACAGGAAACCAAATATGGGTTTTGTTTTAAATTAGAAACAATACCGCGAATGGATTCGGCAAATGGTAGTAGTTCCACTTGTCGGTTCCTTGGCCATGTCAGTTGCACGGTGTCGCGTCCGCACAGCACGGCAGTCCGAATGACTTCATTGGCAGATAGGTAAGGATAGGTTGGAGTGTCTGAGCAACTCGGACAACTAGATTTCTTCATACTGTGCACGTCCATTGCAGCACGTTCGCCTGTCCATAGATCGACGGATTCCAGGCGCGGTTCCATCTGCGCACCCGTTATACACTTCAGCAATTCGGCGGTTTGACGGGCAGCCGTTGTAACGACGATTGGTGAGATGACGCCGACTGTATCGCATGTTAAAGACTGTGGTGGTAACGCTTCGAGTAGACAATGCAAGCAGGGTGAGCCTTCTTTTACACCAATAGGAAACGTCAGCCCGTAGCTACCGACGCAAGCACCCATGAAGAAAGGGATGCCGAGTTGTAACGCTGCGTCATTTGCTAGTAATCGTGTTTCGATATTATCTGTGCCGTCGAGAATGAAATGATGTCCCTCGAATAGGTCGAGAACATTTTCAGGTGTCACATCCGCCACAATCCCACGAACTTTCACATCGCTGTTGATAGCGCGCAAACGGCTTTCTGCTGCAATCGCTTTCGGCAATTGATCCATGACATCTTGCTCTGTGTATAATTGCTGTCTATGAAGATTGGTCCACTCCAAAATATCACGATCAACAATCGTTAGTTCGCCGACCCCTGCACGGACAAGCATTTCCGCTCCGGAAGAACCGAGTGCACCCGCTCCTAAGACGAAAACTTTTGCCTCGCGGATACGCTGTTGTCCAACTGGTCCGATAGGTGCAAATAGCTCTTGCCGAGAATATTTTCCGGTCAATTCGTCACAAGCCCTTCAGTTGGACTGCTTGCTACGCCGTAATCGCGGACTGGCATACGTCCTGCCTTATAACCGAGACGTCCTGCTTCAATCGCGAGTTTCATTGCTTCTGCCATCATGACAGGATTTGCGGCTTCTGATACTGCCGTATTCAGCAATACACCGTCTGCTCCGAGCTCCATCGCGAATGCCGCGTCTTTTGGAGAGCCGACGCCAGCGTCAATGATGACGGGGACATTCGATTGCTCAATGATCAATGACAGATTCAGCGGATTCAGAATGCCTCTGCCTGAACCGATTGGCGCAGCGCCCGGCATGATGGCATGAACGCCTAATTCGCATAGTCTTCTTGCGAGCACTACATCGTCTGACGTATAAGGCAATACAATAAAGCCTTCCTCTAGCAGCATTTCAGTAGCGCGTAATGTCTCTACAGGATCTGGAAGCAATGAACGGCTGCATCCGATAATTTCCACTTTCACCATGTCACAAAGTCCTGATGCCTTTGCAAGACGTGCGATATGTACGGCTTCTTCTGCTGTACTTGCGCCTGCAGTATTTGGAAGTAATGTATAGCGAGTTAAATCCAATTGCTTTAGAAAATTGGGCTGCGACGCTTCGAAAATATCCATGCGTCGTACTGCAAACGTGAGGATTTCTGCTTCTGATACTGCAACTGCCTGCTTTTGTATTTCAAATGAAGGATATTTCCCTGTGCCTAGTAATAACCGTGAAGAGAATTCTTTATCTGCAATTTTTAACATCTTCATCCGCCTCCTACAAAATGTATAATTTCAATTTGGTCTCGATCCATAATCGGTGCGTCATAGTGATCTTTTTGCAAAATCTCTTTGTTTTTCTCCACAATCAAAATACGATCACCTAATCCCAAATGCTCAAGTAACTGTTGAATCGTCGCTACTTCTGGAACGACCGAATAGGTTTTTCCGTTCAGATCAATCATTTTCTTCATTAGACACGACTCCTATTCTATAACTTTGTAAGACTTTTAATGAACGCATAGGGGATAATACAGCCACGCCTGCTACGCCGTTTCGTTGTAAATCAGGCAAGTGGAGCGGCTGAATTCCGCCGATTGCATACACGGGGATCGAACTATACTTTGCAATAGAAAACAATTCTTCCGTGCCGCGCGCTGGTAGGCCGGGCTTTGATTTCGTCTCGAAAACATGCCCGTGCAAGAGCCAATCCGCGCCTTCCGTCGTAGCTTCCTTTGCTTCTTCCATTGAATGAATTGAGCACCCGAATTGTAGCTCGGGAAATTTCCGAAGTGCATCCCGTAAAGACATGCCATAGCCAGTCAACTGCACTTTTCTAAGGTTCAGCTCGCCAGCCACGTAAGGTCTGGCATGTATAATGAGCTTATCGAGTGGAAATCCGCTATTCGCAAGACGCGTAATCAAATCTGTCAGTTGTGCATCTGTCTTGGACTTTTCACGCAAAATAATAGCATCTAGAAACGGCGCTGTCTGCTGCAAGTGTAAAGTCAGTTCGTCAACCGAAAGACAGTCATCAGTCACGCCAAGTAACTTCATTCATTCCCCTCCAATAGAAAAAACCACTTCCCGAATCGGAAAGTGGTGGATGTGTCGACAGAAATATATACGGAACGACTCGCCACTTCCCTCCGCAGATGCTAATCTGTTCAGGTAATAAGGGTTTCAGAGCCACACTCTTTTCTCAGTCCTTGTGAAGGATTCCCCCAATGGTCAAAATATTTAGTTTTCAGAACTAGCGTATCATGTACGTAGTGGAATGAAAAGAGTTTCTTTTATAAAAGTAATAAAGCATCCAAATCGAGAATATCCACCGTTTTCATGCTGGACTGCCGAATCCAGCCCGACTCCTCGAATGCGCTTAATTTGCGACTAATTGTTTCAGGTGTCGTCCCGAGGTGGGAGGCGAGATCTTTGCGACTCATCGGTAATTCGACTGTCAATTGTTGTTGTTCTTCAGATAAATCGGCTAGATATAGGGCGATACGCGTTTCTGCTGCTTCCATACCGATCCGCGCTGCCCGTTGTTCTGTCCGGGC
Organism: Sporosarcina sp. P16b; assembly: GCF_002743065.1. Taxonomy (NCBI): domain Bacteria; kingdom Bacillati; phylum Bacillota; class Bacilli; order Caryophanales; family Caryophanaceae; genus Sporosarcina; species Sporosarcina sp. P16b. The sequence goes on from NZ_PDYO01000008.1 coordinate 120,029, forward strand.
GAGGCGAGAGGAGAATTCCTCTAACATCTTTAATGAGATCGCAGGATGTTTTTGTAGAAGTTGTTGCATTTGATCACGTTGAATAATACATAATTCCACGGGTTCAAGTGTTTCTGCGTAGGCGTCATGAGGTTTGGCATTGAATAATGACAGCTCACCTGTGAAATCTCCCGGTTCTAAAATTCGCACGAGTTGCTCTTTGCCGTTTTCTGACAGGCGGTATACTTTGATTCGTCCTTTATGCAAAATATATAAACCTTCGGAGCAGTCGCCTTCATTGTAAATGATTTTTCCACGTGGATGCGAAGTGTTTCGCGCGAGTTCCTACTACGTGTTTCATCTGTTCAGTTTCCAAATGATTGAACAACGGAACGAGCGATACACACATATTTTGATCCGTCGTATTATTGTGGGGCTGTTGACTCATTCACTTTCACCTCGCTTATATTTCGACTGGCTGGTTTGTCACTAGTATAGCGTATTAATCGAATGGCGTTCAATATAACCAAAAGTACACTTGCTTCATTTATGGAAGCACTGCCTGTAACAATCGGTCCGTCAACTGGAACTTGTTCTCCTGAGCGAACGATTACTCGGTCACCGACTACTACCTCGTCAACAGCGATTGTCATTATTTTACCATCTCGAAAGACACTTGCTTCTAGTGGGGCCAGATCAATAAGTGCCTTGAGGGACGAGCGGGTTTTCTCCATTGTACGAATTTCAAGTAGCGCTCCGAATAAAAATAAGAAGGTAACTGCAGCGGATTCTACATACTCACCAATAAATAGCGCACCGATGACCGCGATGGTCACGAGAAGTTCAATACTAAAAGCTTTCATGCGGATAGCTTTCCATGCCTTGATTGCAATCGGAGTACCCGCGATTAAAGTGGCCGCGATTAATGTAATCTGACGCGCGTCATGAAGGCTTGCGAAGTGCAAGATGATCGCTGCTCCAAGCAAAATCGCGGATAGGGAAGTGATGCGTACGGTTTGCTTTGCGTTCATTTGAATGCCTCCTCTCTATGAGACTTTTTTATTGAGAACTGGATAGCCGAGTTTACTAATTAATTCCTGTAATTCATTGGCTTCTACGATAGATTCATCAAACTCGACTCGAACTTTACTTGAATGGAATAATACTTTTACTCGCTGTACACCTTTTGCTCGAGATAGTGCACCTTCAATTTTTTTGACACATGACGGGCAACTGAATGGTTCCATTAAAAATACGACTTTTTTCATTGATCTCATCCTCTTCTTGTGTATTTGTCAACTTAAGTATGAGAGTATTTTGTGAAAACGACCTTGACGCCCATCAACTTTTGTCAAACAATACTTTTTCTTCTCGTCAAAGTGCTTTATACTGAATAAGCAGTATACATTTATGAATAGAGGAGAATCGTACGGATGAAATTAACCTATTCTGGTAAAACGAAAGACGTCTACCGCTTGGAAGATGGCCACGTGCTATTGAAATTCAAGGATGATGTAACAGGGGAAGATGGTGTATTTGATCCAGGTGCCAACACAGTAGGCCTGACGATTGATGGTGCCGGGAAGTCTGGACTTCGCATGACGAAATACTTTTTCGAGAAATTGGAGGAGCAAAACGTACCGACGCATTACATCGATGCCGATCTGGATGAAGTGACGATGACGGTGAAGCCTGCTACGATCTTTGGTAAAGGATTAGAAGTGATTTGTCGATACCGTGCGGTCGGAAGTTTCTTGCGCAGATTCGGTGCGTATGCCGAAGAAGGACAAGTATTGGATGCATTCGTGGAAGTGACGCTAAAAGATGATGAACGTCAAGATCCACCCATTTCAGAAGATGCTTTGGCACAACTTCACATTTTGACGCATGAAGAATATGCGGTACTTAAAGAATTGACCCAGCAAATTTCTGAAGTAGTGCGATCAGAGATGGCGGAAAAAGGTTTAGAACTTTATGATATCAAATTGGAGTTCGGTCGCGATCCTGAGCGAAACATCATGTTGATCGATGAAATTTCAGGAGGCAATATGCGCGTTTATCGAGGCGATACATATATTGAACCAATGGAATTAGAAAAGATATTATTTTCATAAAACTCAACCGGAAACGAAAATTGTTTCCGGTTTTTTATATTGTCACTTACGCTATGCGCTGACTGACCTAGTATCAGGAGTGTTTTTTATTGTATAAGGGAGGGAGGGGGGAGTGGACGCTCATTCAAGTGGCTAGAGCGCTCTATTGTGCTGCATATTCGCTCTTAGTTTGTTGATAAGCGCTCTATAGGTCCTTGCAACCGCTCATTGTCGCGAGTTAACCGATCTATCTTGCCGGCTATCCGCTCTTAGAACTCCAACAGCATGTTAGAAAACTATAAAAGTGGGTACACTACATATTGTGGGTTCATTATCCAAATAGTAATGAACATCAAAGTACATAACTTACACGAGGAGGAATGCATTTATGTGGAAATTACCTAGTATTGTATTGGGATCCGCGTTAATGATGGCGGCTTGCGGTGGCGCGGCGGATGAAGAAAAAGAAAAAGAACCGGTGAACGGCAGCGGTGAACCCGTCGTGGAAGAAGAGGGGACAACGGAGCCTGAAGTGATGGCGCCAGTGATAAATGTGGATGGAGAAGAAATCGGTTCCGTAACGCTAACGCAAGGACCGTCTGGCGTAGCAATGGATGTCGACGTATCGGGCCTTGAGCCAGGGGAACACGGCATGCACTTCCATGAAACCGGTGTCTGTACAGCACCGGACTTTAAAGCATCTGCTGGCGGTCATTTCAACCCAACAGATAAAAAGCACGGATTGGATAATCCAGAAGGACACCACGCTGGTGACTTGGAGAATCTTGTGGCGGATGAAGATGGAAACGCAAAAGTTACTGTGACGACAGATGAAGTTACACTTGAGTCTGGAAAAGACAATTCATTACTCGATGAAGACGGAACGGCGTTGGTGATTCACGAGGGTCCGGATGATAACATCACAGATCCAGCAGGTAATTCAGGCGCGCCATTTGCTTGTGCAGAGATTACATCTGAGAATATGAAGTAATAAGTAGAACAGGATGTCCCGAGGTGTGGGGCATCTTTTTTGTGTGTTGAAGTTTTAAGTCAAAGTATATTGGAAATGGATAGTTAGTTAATATCTACGAAAAAATTAAAGCAGAAGGACGCAAATCTCCTTACGTATCCCATTGCCAGCCTCTTCATTCACATAGACGAAAAAAAGAACGCCCTCCCGGAAAGGGGCGTCCTGTTGATTACCGAACTATCGCGATAATCCCTTCTTCATCATCCAGCTTTAGCTGAATGCCTGCTGCCATCGGATCTTGATCGAGATACTGCTCAATCCAAAGGCGAAGTGCTTCGACAAGACGGGAGGTATCCAAATGATGCATCTTGCCATTAAGCTCGGCATCTGCTGAAAACCCAGTGTCCTCATCGTAAGCAAGTTCGACTTCCACGTCGTCTGGCATAGCACGTGACTCTTTTGCAATCAATACACAAACTGCATTTACTACGTCCTGTTCGTAGATTATCTGTTGTTCCATTGATTCATATCCTCATTGCGTTTACGCTCTTTCTCTTTGAAGATTGCGAAAATCTTCCGAACCATGTAAATGATGAAGACAATCGCTAACACGTTAATCAACAAGCCCATAATGGACCCAAGCATACCCATATTCGCAAACAAGCTGCCGAATAATAGACCCGCAAGTCCACCAACTAATAGACCTTTCATCAAGCCGCCACCCATACCGCCTGGCTTCTTCGCTGTGTTACCTGCTGTTGCTCTATCATTACTTTGATTGGTATCTTGTTTCTTTTCGGCTTTATTCGGTTGCACACGATTAGGTGTACTGAAACTCTTCTTACCAGACTTATAACCACGTGCTTCAGCAGTAATTTCATCTTGGAAGATGATGTTCCCGATTGGCGACAAAATCAATGTCGCAGCGAGGAAAAATGCAGCAAATTTTTTCAATTGATAATCTCCTTTAATGCTGTAATGAAGGTCTTGGATTTACCAAAGCCCTTGTCTTTATTTTACTGGATATCTTACCGTAATGAAAGGAAATTCCCTTACTTCGCGAAGAAGTTTTCAGTATAAAATGGCTGTTCTTTGTCATTGAAGTCTACACCGATCCCAATGAACTGGTAGTCACGGATTAATATGTTTTCTCTGTGGCCTTTTGAATTCATTAGACCTTCATGTGCAAAAATACTGCTTGACTGACCGTAGGCTAGGTTTTCACCCGCACTGACGAACGCCACCCCTTGCTTTTTCATACGGTCAAAAGGGGACTCGCCTTGCAAGTTTTTATGACTGAAGTAATCTTGTACTGCCATATCCGTACTGTGCAGACGTGCTGTTTCAGCCGCAAGTTCATCCCATGTTAAAATGGAGCGACCGTGTCGAACTCTTGCTGCGTTCGTCAAGTCAAATAGTTGCATCTCAAAGCCTTTACGCAACGCATCGTTTTTGGGGGCATAGAGGGCGGACTTTTTTTGCTCTAGCGAATCCGAGATTAATTGGACTGCGGTTACGGTATTGTCAGTATGCAGATCATAAAAGACATAGATATACAGACCATCCGTATGAAAGATGTCCATGCCTTCATCGTTTTGCAGCTTATAAATGTTTGTCCCTTTACGTATTTCAGAAATTGGTTCGCCTAGGCCTTTACGTATTTCCGCTTTCGGCACACCGTACTCGATGCCGATCGATGAAGCGATGAGGCGATCATTTGTATAGAGCGCATTGACGCGACGTTTGATATCGTATGACAACATGACGAAGTTCTGATAATTGTCATGGAATGTCAGCCATTCCGTTCCATATTCATTGACGGATTTCCGCATAGGTTCACCGAGCTTTTCCTTCACTTGCGCTTCGGTTGTACCAATTTCGATATTGTGGATAGAAATAATGCCTGTTGCCGGTGCATCGAGCACGGGTTGGGCGACTTCCTCTGGGGGACTGTTTCCGGCAGCTTTATTGGAAACGAATGTAATTAAATCGACAATCGATTCTTTTGTATAGTCAAGCGCAGATCTAACTACTTCCTCGTTCAGCACGGTTTCTACTTTGGCATCAAGCGGGTCGAGAAAAGATAAGTCCACGTATTCTGATACTGGACCTTCCCAGAAGGGCTTGAAAGCGTAGATGAGTACTGCGAGAAAGAGTAACTGAAACAGGCGTTTTATCATATGAAACCCACTCCTCATTCACATTATACTCTGTTTCACCCTCAGCAATACAGTGGGAACTATGAATTGTTGAAAATATTCCTCCAGAGTAGCAGGAAAAAGGGTATACTAAAAAAAGAATGGAAGTTTGGAAGGAGTGGATGGCATGTTCGGTGGCGTGAGCAGTGTACCTTCCTGGTTTTATATAATCGCATTTGTAGTCGTCATATTGCTTGTCCTGATTACGGAATGGCGAACGAGATGAAGACTGAATTTCAGTAGAAAGAAGGAAAAAACATGTTAACATTTGAAGAAAAACAACAGATTATAGAAGAGTTCCCGGAGTTAGTGAAGAAAGAAGTGTCTATGAAGCGCTTGAACTATCATTATGAAGAGTCTTTGTATGATAAGACGGTTGTCGTGCAACATTTGCACCCGAACGGCAATGCATTTGTCTACGTGGCAGATGTCAAAGGCTATGAAGCAGATGAACGTGGTCTAGTCAATGTACGCGAATACTCTGCGGATGAATTCCGTATAGTCATCCGCGCGGCAATTGAAGGACTGGCGACAGAGGTCCAGGCGCCTGAAACTATCGCGGAAACGTGGCAGAATTCCAATGGTCAGATGCTGACACTTCTTGAAGAAGATGGCTTCTTTAATATTTATCATGAAGTCAACTTGGAAGAGGGCTTCGGAGATTACCAAGAGGCGGCAAGTTATTTGAAAGAAGAAGGCTTTTCCGTCAAAACGAAATAACAGCTACAGAGGTGATAGCAAATGAAGGGCAAAACAGTTGCGGTTTGGCTTATCGTGGTGTTGATTGTGGCGGTAGTGGGCGTCGTGTTAATGGTTCAGACTACTTTCAAAAATAATCCTACACAAAAAAATCATCAATCCATGGACAACCAGTCGTACACCGAAATCGGAACGTTTGGTTGGCAATAAGCTATGAATGACTGTCGGGTATATACTATACTCGGCAGTTTTTTATGATGTGTAGTTAGTGGTTATGTAGGGTCGCATCACAACCGCGCCAAAGTTGACTACGACCGCGCTATTGCTGAAAATTATCGCGCTATTCCTACCTATCATCGCGCTAAACTTTCAGTAGATCGCGCAATACTACGTTATAACCGCGCCAAAGCTACCTAACACCGCGCCATATATATAATAATGCACAAAAAAACCACTTCCTAAAAAGGAAGTGGTTTGTATAGGTTAATTAGTTTTTAGTAACGTTAGTTGCTTGAAGTCCGCGTTGTCCTTGTTCGATTTCGAAAGACACGTCTTGACCTTCTTCAAGAGTTTTGAAGCCATCACCTTGGATAGCTGAGAAGTGTACGAATACATCGTCGCCATCTTCACGTTCGATGAAGCCATAACCTTTTTCTGCGTTAAACCATTTTACTTTACCTTGTTCCATGTTTGTTTCCTCCTCGTGCACACTCGTGTACACATTGTATTACTATCCTTGCTCAATTTCTAAAAAACGGTCGAGATAAATCGTAGACCAACGTCGAACAAAAATAATTCTTCTTTATCATAACAAGAAAAGCCAGAAATGGCAAGTGGAAAGATTGGTTCAAAGGATTGAACGACTAGATTCTCGCGTCATTATAGGAAAAGTGTGAATATTTTATAGATGACTGCAGCCATTAATGCAGAGATTGGCATCGTGATAATCCACGTCAAAACAATCTTCTGTGCGACTCCCCATTTCACGCCTTTCAAGCGCTGTGCTGAACCGACTCCCATAATGGAAGAAGAGATTACGTGTGTCGTACTGACAGGTAAATGAAGAAGGGTAGCACCGAAAATAATGACTGCGGAGTTCAAGTCTGACGCAATCCCGTGAATCGGCCGGATTTTCATAATCTTGCCGCCGACGGTCTTGATGATCTTATAACCGCCGATCGACGTACCGATTCCCATTGCAGTAGCCGCTGCAACCCGTACCCATAGTTGGATATCATCAGTTGTCTGTAATTCTGCCGCTATCAAAGCCATCGTAATAATCCCCATCGCTTTTTGCGCGTCATTCGTACCGTGCGTGAACGATTGAATCGCAGCCGTACCGATTTGCATATACCGAATACGGCGGTTCGCTTTGAATAAATTACGGTTCTTTAAGACCATACGTAATATGGTCATGACAAGAAATCCACCAACTAGTGCAATGATAGGAGATAGCAACAGTGCTTGAAGTATTTTGATGAAGCCGCTGTAATTCAGAATGCCGAAACCCGCTGCTGCAATCGCTGCGCCGGCAATGGAGCCGATCAGTGTATGGGAAGAGCTAGAGGGGATTCCGAAATACCACGTGACCAAGTTCCAAGTAATTGCAGAAACGAGTGCTGCCAAAATGACGAGCGATCCGTTTTCCAATACGAACGGATCGACGATGTCTTTCGTAATGGTTTTCGCTACGCCTGTGAATGTCAGCGCACCGACGAAGTTCATCGTAGCGGCAAGCATGATCGCCGTCCGCGGTTTCAATGCGCGTGTCGATACTGACGTAGCGATTGCGTTGGCTGTATCGTGGAAACCATTGATGAAGTCAAAAGCTAAAGCAAATATTACGACGAGAATGGTTAGTATGAGAATGGTATCCATCGGTCAGGACTCCTTATGCGTTGCGCATGATGATGGTTTCAATATTATTTGCTACGTCTTGACAAAAGTCTGCCGTATCCTCAAGTAGTTCATACAGATCTTTTAGTTGAATAATACGGATCGGATCTTTTTCGCGAAGGAACATTTGCTTAATGGAAGTTCGCAAAACTTCATCGCAAATACGTTCGTACTCTTTGATTTGCACAGCATGCGGGCGCATTTCGACCAACTTTTTCTTCGTCAGCAATTCCATCGCAAGAACGATTTCATCGGTACTTTTCATAATGTTGCTGACGAACTTCTGCATGTATTCATCGATTTCAATGAGAGAGAACATCTCAAGGTTCGCAAGAAAATGTTCCATGCCATCCAAGATATCATCCATTGCAATCGCGATGTTCAGAATATCTTCCCGTTCAATAGGTGTCATGAACGACGTATTTAGTTTTGTAATCAAATCATGAATCAGCGTGTCGCCTGCTGTTTCATATTCTTTCATTCGAATGCTGATTTCTTTCAGATCTGAAACGGATTGGACTTTAGAATCGTTCGCATAGTGCATAGATGCTTGCACATGTTTCGCGATGTCTAATAATGCTGTGAAAAATGGATCGGGTTTACGTGGACCTAGCATTTGAATTCCTCCATTTATAGATGACATCGATAGTTATTACATCATACAAAATACATGTGTAAAAAGATAGCGAACAGTGTAGAAATTACGCGGAATGTAGGTGAGTTTCCGTTAATAAAACTTCGTAAACATAATCAGTGCTTTACTTGGTGGAATATTGTTAAGTTATTGTAAAGATGTATCAGAATCATTGAAAATAACTGTGGACATGAGATGATCGGCAGTAAAGGATTATATAAACGAAAAGGAGATTGAAATGGAGCATACTATGACCTCTTCTATAAAAAGATTAGTAGAACTATTTATCGTATCGCTAAAACTAGGGCTGACCTCATTTGGCGGCCCTACTGCACATTTAGGTTATTTCCATGAAGAGTATGTACGAAAACGTAAGTGGATGGACGAAAAAAGTTATGCGGATTTAGTGGCGTTGGCACAATTTCTTCCAGGTCCGGCAAGCAGTCAGGTAGGGATTGGCATCGGCGTGGCACGAGCAGGGGTGTTAGGCGGACTGGTTTCCTTTCTAGGCTTCACCATGCCATCCGTAGTAGCGTTGATCTTGTTTGCTACGCTTCTAGCAGGCACGGATGTGAGTGAGGCTGGTTGGCTGCACGGATTGAAAATCGTGGCTGTGGCAATCGTTGCGCATGCGATACTAGGAATGGCGAAGAATTTAACACCGGACGTCAAGCGAAAGGCCATTGCGTTACTTGCGCTCGTCGTCACACTGTTATGGCAAGCCACTTTTACGCAAGTCAGTGTGATTGTCATAGCTGGACTTGTGGGATTATGGCTTTTCAACGTGCATGATACGTCTGACGCTGTTTCAATGAAATTTCTTGTATCAAAGAAAATGGGAGTTATTTGCTTAACACTGTTTTTCACTTTACTCGGTATTTTGCCGTTGCTTCGGGAACTAACAGGGTCTTACTGGGTTGCATTATTCGATAGTTTTTATCGATCGGGTGCACTCGTATTCGGAGGTGGACACGTTGTCTTGCCTTTATTGGAACAGGAATTGGTACCAGTGGGGTGGATTGGAAGCGAGTCGTTTCTAGCCGGTTACGGTGCGACGCAAGCGGTTCCGGGACCGTTGTTTACGTTTGCTGCCTATCTCGGTGCATTGATGAACGGTTGGCAAGGTGGATTATTCGCGACCGTTGCGATTTTCCTGCCCGCATTTCTTTTGATCATCGGTGCTCTGCCTTTTTGGGATGCCTTACGCAATCATCCGAAAATCAAAGGAGCTGTTATGGGTGTCAATGCTGCGGTCATCGGAATTTTACTCTCGGCGCTATACAATCCAATTTGGACAAGCTCCATTTTACAGGCGGAAGATTTCGCATTGGCAGCGATTTTATTTAGTATGCTGACCTTTTGGAAGTTGCCTCCGTGGCTCGTCGTGCTAGCCGGGGCGCTAGGCGGAACTTTACTCTCCATATGGTAGAAAGGCAACCAAATGCGGTTGCTTTTTTGTTATACTGAATGAATTCTATAGAAGAAAAGGGTTTTGTACATATGAATACTTCATTACAAAAGAGACTTCCATTGCCAACAGTTTGGCTTGTGCTATTGCTCGGCTCGTTGTCAGCATTCGGTCCGCTGTCGATGGATATGTATTTGCCGGGATTGCCCATTGTGGCGGATGATCTAAACGCTTCGACATCGCTCGTCCAATTAAGTCTGACGGCCTGTTTAATCGGTTTAGGCGCAGGCCAGCTCATTTTCGGTCCGTTAAGTGATATTTACGGCCGACGCAAGCCGCTCGTCATTACGCTCATAGTGTACGCAATCGCTTCTGTATTATGTGCGTTTAGTCCAAACATCTGGATTTTTGTGGCATTGCGTTTCGTTCAAGGTATGACAGGCGCTGCGGGAATTGTGATCGCGAGAGCCTGCGCGCGTGACTTATATGTAGGAAATGAATTAACGAAATTCATGGCGATGTTGTCGATTGTCAGTGGAGCAGCACCGATTCTTGCGCCCATTGTAGGAGGTGTCGTGCTGAACTATGCTTCGTGGCAAGCGGTGTTCTTTTTACTCGGTGTCATCGGTTTATTGATGTTTGTATCAACAGCCTGTTTCTTGCCGGATACGTTGCCGGTTGAAGGACGTGCAGACAGCGGAATGCTTGCGGTTGTTAAGACGTTTAGTGGTCTACTGAAGGATAAGTGGTTCATAGGCATCGCGTTGACGCAAGGCTTAATCATGTCGAGCATGTTCGCGTATATTGCGGGATCTCCGTTCGTTTTACAGAATATGTATGGTGTGACGGCGCAACAGTTTTCCTTGTTCTTTGCGCTAAATGGTGTCGGGATCATCACAGCGGCGCAATTGACAGGTCGACTTTCGGGCAGGATTCACGAGGTGAAGTTCTTGCGCGCGGGCGTGTTGATGTCGTTCGCAGCAAGTATTTTATTGTTGTTGACTGTCTGGAATGAATGGCCACTCGCAGTGATTGCGACGGCGTTATTCTTTATGGTGTCGAGCGTTGGTTTGGTATCACCAGCGTCATTTTCGCTTGCGATGCAGAGTCAGGGGAAGTCAGCAGGAAGCGCAGCGGCATTTCTCGGGCTGATGCCTTTCATTGGCGGTGCAACGGTTTCGCCGCTAGTAGGTCTAGCGGGAGACAGTTCAGCTTGGCCGCTTAGTATTGTGGTGTTGATATGCAGTACTGGTGCTCTGGTGATGTTCTTTACGGTGGTTCGGAAAGCGTTTCAATTGCAAGAGGTTTGAGTAGAGGGCTGGCAGTCGTGTTGGGGTAAGGGATTGGTGCTTCGGAGGGGACGCTTTCCTAGAGGGCTCGCGGTGAGACAACCAGTCGCAAGCGCCCTCGGTTGTCTCGACTGTCGAGCTGATCCTCCGGGAGTCGCCCCTCCTAGTGCAAAGATGTGCTCCCAACGCTTCGCTTATGCTCGCAAAAGCCGTACTTCGCAACGGCTCTCGTGCCAACCCTTTGCAATGCGAGTGGGTGATACTTGTTGTTGTGCATTGAAGTAATTGTTGTAATCGATTCTATATTTGAACTTGAGAAGCCCTTGAACTTAAACCAGATTCAAGGGTTTCACTAATTTACATACTATCGACAGAATGTGATCTACGTCCTCCTACTAACCACGTAGGATTGAAGCGGAAGCTGGCGGCGACTCCCAATGGATCAGCGAGAACCTTGAGACCCCGCAGGGAGCAAAGCGGACGAGGAGGCTCAAGCCGAGCCCATGGGAAAGCGTCCGCCAGCTGGAGCTTCAATCCTTTCACACACACCAAGTAACTCACACTCTCAACCCTTTTTAATTCAAATCTGCTCGAAAATAAGGCATGATAGAGATAGAGAGTCTGATTATTACTTTGAAAGGTGGATGTAAAGATGGAATATCGTATTGAGCATGACACGTTCGGAGAAATACAAGTACCAGCAGATAAGTTATGGGGTGCGCAGACGCAGCGCAGTAAGCACAACTTTAAAATCGGCGGGGAACGCATTCCGCTTGGTGTAATCCAAGCCTTTGCCCATTTGAAGAAATCAGCAGCGATCGCAAGCCATTCATTCGGCAATCTGTCCGAAGTTAAAATGAAAGCCATTAAAGCAGCAGCAGAAGAGGTCATCGAAGGCAAATGGGACGAGCACTTCCCATTGGTTGTGTGGCAAACGGGAAGCGGTACGCAGTCGAACATGAATATGAACGAAGTACTTGCTAACCGTGGTAACCAGTTGCTTGAGGAGTGGGGCGAGGAAGAACGCCTGCATCCAAATGACGATGTCAACAAATCACAGAGCTCGAACGATACATTCCCAACAGCACTACACGTGGCGGGAGTTATTGCGGTAGAGCGCGAAGTATTGCCGGCAATTGATAAATTAGCCGCAACACTTCAGAAAAAATCCGAAGACTTCGCAGATATTATTAAAATTGGACGTACGCACTTGCAGGATGCAACGCCATTGACATTAGGTCAAGAAATCAGCGGCTGGCACAAAATGCTAGAGAAAACGCACAGCATGCTAGAAACAAGTGTCCAGACAATGAAAGAACTCGCAATCGGCGGTACAGCAGTTGGAACGGGACTTAACGCGCCAGCTGGATTCGGTGAAAAAGTAGCGGAAGAAATTTCGAAGTCCGTGGGCATCGAGTTTACATCTGCAGAGAATAAGTTCCATGCCTTGACGAGCTACGATGAAGTCGTTTACACACACGGCGCACTGAAAGCATTGGCTGCAGACTTGATGAAAGTAGCGAATGACGTACGTTGGTTGGCAAGCGGTCCACGTTCGGGTATCGGTGAAATTACGATTCCGGAAAACGAACCAGGCAGCTCGATTATGCCAGGTAAAGTGAACCCGACACAAAGTGAAGCGTTGACAATGGTTGTGGCGCAAGTAATGGGGAACGACGCAACAATCGGTTTTTCAGCGAGCCAGGGGAACTTTGAATTGAACGTCTTCAAACCAGTTATTATTTACAACTTCCTACAATCAGCGAAATTACTTGCTGACGGTATGATTAGCTTTAACGATAACTGTGCGGTAGGGATTGAACCGAACCGTGAAGAAATCGACAATAAAGTTAAAAATTCCTTGATGTTAGTCACAGCATTGAATCCACATATCGGCTATGAAAACGCGGCGAAAATTGCGAAGAAAGCTCATACAGAAGGTACAACGCTGAAAGAAGCAGCACTTTCTACTGGTTTATTGACGGAAGCGCAATTTGACGAATATGTAGACCCAAGCAAAATGACGGGCAACTCTTAATTGTCACGAATTTGTACGCTTGTTGTTCCCGCAACTCTTGTATACTAAAGACATAACCTCTATACAAAGGAGTCGGGAATATACATGAAAAAGAAGTTACTTGCAGGACTAGCGGCACTGACATTGGCGCTTGCAGCATGCGGAAACGGCGCTACAGAAAAGCCTGCTGAAGTAAATCCACAAGATTCACAGGCAGAAGCAGGACATGATCACGCAAAGCAACTACCGAACGGCGACTTGCAGGAAGTAACTGCTTCGGCGGATATCTTGCCTTCATTCCTAGACGATAAGCCAGAAGATATGCGCAAGGTCTATCAAGTGGCGGCCAACGCGACGGAGATCTTGGAATACATGCCTTGCTATTGCGGTTGCGGAGATAGTGCCGGACACAAGAGTAATATGAATTGTTTCTTGGATGAAGTGCGCGAAGATGGCTCCGTTGTCTGGGACGATCACGGCACTCGCTGCCTAGTTTGCCTAGAGATCGCAGTGAAATCTGTACAAATGAAGCAAGACGGAAAGTCTATGAAAGAAATCCGCGACGCGATTGATGCGGAATACGGTAACGGAAATTATGCGAAACCGACAGATACTCCAATGCCTGCTTAATTGATTCATTTAGGCTGCAGATTCACTCTTTTAATGAGAGTGGGTCTGCAGTTTTTTTGTGTTTTGCCCAATGCCCGCGGCCCTACACCTTACACCCATGCAATCTATCGCCGCGCCATCTAGTTCTTGGCATTCGCAGCGCGCGCTCAATGAATCACGTTACCCGCTCAATGTGGTCCCGCAAGCGCTCTATGCGTAGTGTAATCCGCTCAATCGCGATTCGTATACGCTCATAGTTTTTCGTTACCCGCTCAATGAGGTCTTGCATCCGCTCAATGCCCGCGGCCCTACACCTTACACCCATGCAATCTATCGCCGCGCCATCTAGTTCTTGGCATTCGCAGCGCGCGCTCAATGAATC
>NZ_PDYO01000009.1:0-86883 GCF_002743065.1 Sporosarcina sp. P16b
GGCACATCCATCTCACGAGAGACCTCGATCTGTTTCTTTCCTTCTTCTACCACTAACTTAATCAGATGACGCTTTAAATTATCATCAATTCGTTTTCTCATGTGGACACACTCCATTCAGTTTGTTTGTTCTTTTAATCCAAACACGCTCATTAGATTATGTCCACTTTTTATACTATCTTCAATTCATATCTTTTCAAACACCAACAATCAAGGTGAAGCCCATACAAACAGGAAAAAGCCCGGGTGTTTGGAAGGGGTATTTGGAGAAGTATGGAGAAGGAATTCACCATATTTCTTTGGAGCTGGACAATTTGGAAGAAAGGTTACCTGGCTTTCGAGAAAAAGGCTATGACATCATCCAACAACGCAAGTATTAGAATGGGCAATATGCATATTTGGACACCAAAGAAGAGTTTAAAGTAGTGTTAAAATTATTTGCAGGTCAATCTCATTAAATTCAAAGTCAGAGGGTTTTGGAACCATAATTTATCTCCATGAAGTCAAATTTAAAAAGACGACATTTCGATTAGGAACGAAATGCCGTCTTTTTCTTATTATTGATTATCCCTATCCATGCACTTTAAGTTGGGAAGGACTATAGGGTTTATTACAAAAATTGCAATATATACTTTCTATAAGCTGAAATAATATTTTATTCTCAATATCAACTCGCTGTCAGATATACAATGCGTTAATTATAGTGGAAGGCATAGGGGGAAGTCAGTAAGATGAACCTACGATCAAGATTCTTTTTTATTTAAATGACTGCATAAACCGATCTGCTAATAGACGATTCTTCACATAAAAAGTTATAAGAAAACTATATTACCATTTTATTTTTTCTTATTGACATTAAATTCAGAAAAGTGTAAAATTCAATTACAGGTAATACAAAAACATGTTTTGTATATAAAACATATAAAAAATCCTGTTTTGTCATTGTTGATTCAGATTTAATGAAAGCGATTACAATGGGGACGGAGTTTTATAGGAGAAATACAACAGAAAATTGGAGGAATGAAAATGAAGAGAATGATTGCGGGTTTTGTCTTTGTATTGATGATCGGACTATTGGCTGCATGTGGTTCCGCTGATCAACAAATTGGTAAAGCTTCGGCTGAAGGAGAAAAGGGGAATGGACCGGTTGAAATTAAATTAGGCGTCGGCTATGCAACAGAAGAAAACTTATGGCTAATTAAAGTGGCATCGGATCTGGCACCGAATTATGGAGAGAAATATACATTAGACCTTCAGCAATTTAGGGCGAATACGGATCGATTGAATGCTTATCGAGCTGGGCAAATTCAAGGGGGATCAGTTGGACAAGGGGCAGCGATTATGTCGGCAGCTCAAGGTATCAATTTGAAAATTGTTGCAAACATAGCTAAAGAAACACCTGGGGAAGGATTCAACTCGGCATTCATGGGGCTGAAAGATGCTGGTCTTGAATCAGCGGCCGACTTAAAAGGTAAAACAATTGGTATCCCTGATTTCAAATCACCTACTGATATGTGGGCACGTTCGGCTGTGAAAGCAGCAGGGTTAGATCCTGATAAAGATGTAAAGTATGCGGTGCTTCCAACTCCGGCAGTGGAAGAAGCGGTGAAAAGTGGGAAGATAGATGTCGGTTTATTTCCACAACCTTTCTATGAAATGGCACAAGAAGCCGGTGAATTAAAAACAGTGTTCACTTCCAAAGATGGTGTTCCGATAGACGAAGATTTCCTGAATCTCTTTTTACATCCCGACTTTATTGCAGAGCATGAAGAGGCGGTTCGTGCACTCGTGGAAGACTTACAATATATGACAAGGTACTATGTGGAGAACAAAAAAGAGGCTCGTCAAAAGTTGCTGGATGCTGAATTTGTTCTTTCTGAACCGGAAATTTATCTCAATCTAGTCGATTATAACCGTTCGATCGATAGTTCACTTACGAAAGAAAGCTGGGAGCTTGTCCAAGAAATTTTGCTGGAAGACGAATGGATTGAACAGAAAGTTGACTTAGATGAATTGATTGATGACTCATTCTTAGCCAAATAACTTGGCCAATCAGGGGTGGGGTGAATGACAAAAGTATTTAAATTTAGAGGGAGTCCGAAATAGACTCTCTACAAATTTGGTAAAGGGAAGCTACAATGCTGGCCGGTAGCCATTGTCACAAAGATGCGACAGTTTTAGGTTAACTATGTCACTTACTTAAGACACAAGTAGACCGAAGTGTAATTGTTTAGGATGGTCTGTATTTGAAAAAGTTCAATGTTGGATTTCTATCGGAGGTGGCGAAAATGAGTTTTGGATCCGTAATGACAAGAGTTGTTCCCGTAAATAAGGTAGAGCCAAAAGAGAGTGCGATTAAAATATCTAACTTGCGTAAGGTCTTTGAACGTAAAGGTGAAGAGATTGAAGCAATCAAAGGGATTGATTTAGATATAAAAGAAGGCGAGTTCGTAAGTGTTGTCGGCCCGAGTGGTTGTGGGAAGAGTACATTCCTTCATATTGTTGGCGGCTTTATTGAACGGACATCAGGGGTGGTAAGTGTCCGAGGAGAAGAAGTTGGCAAACCTGCTCCGGACAGGGGAATGATGTTCCAAGAGTCGACCCTATTCCCTTGGCGCAAAGTTTACGACAATGTGGCATGGGGGTTGGAAGCACAAAAGTTTCCCAAAGCTGATATCAAAGAGCGGGTGGAATACTTCTTAAAACTTGTCGGACTTTGGGAATTCAAAGACAATCTGCCTTCCGAGTTATCGGGAGGCATGAGGCAGAGAGTATCTCTTGCTAGAGTGCTTGCTTTTGACCCTAAAGTGCTGCTTATGGATGAACCATTCGGTGCACTTGATTCCCAAACTAGAGAGACGATGCAAGTGGAACTTCAAAGGATCTGGTCGGAATCGAAAAAAAGCGTGATATTCGTTACACATGATATTGAAGAAGCGGTTTATTTAAGTGATTACGTCGTTGTTTTGACGAAACGTCCCTCGGTAGTTAGGGAAATCTTGAAAATTGAATTACCAAGACCCCGTGATGTATCGATTCGAAAGTCTTATGATTTTATTGATTACCGGAATCATATTTGGGATCTTTTGCATGAGGAGGAAAATGTGAAAAGTATAGGAGGTCAATCCAATGCTGAGTAGCTTTAAGAAAAGTCGCTTTATAGTTATTTCTTTAGTGGAGCTTCTTCTTTTCTTATCGTTATGGCAACTACTGTCAATGACGGATTGGTTTCCTACCTATGTCTCCAGCCCGGCAGTTGTTCTTGGGATTATTAGTGAATTTTTTATGACAGGTGAAGTATTTCCACACATAGGAATCAGTTTATATCGATCGATTGTCGGGTTTTTGCTGGTTGTTTTATTCGGAACAGGGTTGGGGATCTTAGCAGGATTTTTCCAACCGATTGGAAGGTTTTTTGATCCGGTCGTATCTTTTTTCAATCCGATTCCTAAAATTGCTTTACTTCCTGTGTTTTTAGTTTGGTTCGGTGTGACAGATACGACAAGGATTCTGATTATTTTCACGAGTGCTTTTTTCCCTTGTTTTATTGCAACATTGGATGGTGTTCGAGGAATTAATAAACTTTATCTATGGTCAGCGGAAAATATGGGAGCTTCTAAGTTCAAAATGTTGTACCGTGTTGTACTTCCAGCGGCCCTCCCTAAAATATTTGACGGTTGGCGTGTTGCTCTTGCGTTAACTTTTGTCATGATGTTTTCATCGGAAATGATTGGTTCATCAACTGGTAAAGGCTTAGGATTTATGATTCTGAATGCTGATGCATATGGCCGTACGGATATTGTTCTTGCTGCAGTCATAGTTATCGCAGCGTTAGGTTTTCTTTTCGATCGATTGTTAATCGGTCTGAGGGGGAGGGTCTTATGGTGGCAAAATCGATAGTAGATCGATTGTTGTCACGAAATCTTGTAGCGCTATAGACACCAGGACATAGAGGGAGGACGCATATGAAAGCGATAAAAAAATTTATTGTGAAATATTTAGCGTTAATACTAATAGCCCTATTGTGGCAAGGGTTCGTGTTGGCAGAACTTTTTCCAAGACAGTTATTCCCTGGTCTTGGAGAAATTCTATTGGTATTTGTTGAGCTGCTTGCCACAAGCGATCTATGGACAAATATGGGAGTTACAATTTATCGGATCTTGGTAGGTTTCTTACTTGCAGCAATCGTTGGAATTCCAATTGGGATTCAAATGAGCCGATCATCATTTATTGATGACCTGATGCAACCAATTTTCACGGCAGGTTATCCTATACCAAGAGTGGCTTTATACCCTATATTTGTACTCCTATTCGGGTTAGGTTCTGGTTCTAAAATATTTACCATTTTTCTCGAGTGCATTTTCCCTATAGTAGTGAGTACATACTACGGTGCGAAAAGTGTAAATCATTTGTACGTTTGGTCTGGTCAGAATATGGGGGCGACCGATCGAAAGCTGTTTTGGAAAGTGTTTTTGCCAGGAACGATGCCATCAATTTTCACAGGTTTCCGAATTGCGCTCCCAATAGGGGTGGTTATTGCTGTACTGACAGAAATGATCAGTTCAAATAATGGAATTGGATATTTTCTCGTTTATTTATCGGCCACCTTATCCCAAAGCAAAGTGTTGGCAGTCGTAATTTTTATATCACTCTTTGGTTATGGGTTAGATCGCTTACTACTATATGTAAGAAATCGATATGTTTACTGGTAAGAGATAGGTATTTTAGATAATTAACTAAAATTAAATTCAATAAAGTGAACCGTATACAAGTTTAGGGTCTCCAATTGTGAAATTCCTTAATAAGATAGTATGGGAGGAACGAAAATGAATATCAAAAACAACAAACGATGGTTATATATAGCGACGCCTATTTTCTTTCTATGGTTTTTCGGACAAATTGACAAGTTAGGAATTTCCATTGTCCAGACTGATCCACAGTTTCTAAGTGATCTTGGAATGACAGGAGCCAATGCGAATGCGAAGATTGGCTTCTTAACCTTTATCTTCATGGTAGCGTATGCAATCTCCAACTTTTTCTGGGGATTCTTCATTGATAAGTTCGGAGCCCGCAAAACAGCAATCATTGGAGTTTCGATTTGGACAGTGACAATGCTGCTAGGCGGATTTGCCACCACTTATGAAATGTTCATGGTGACACGGATTGTCTTAGGAATCGGGGAAGGGATGATGATCCCGGTCTGTGGGAAATTCATCGCTACTTGGTTCAACAAAAACGAATTGGGCCGCGCGCAGTCTTCCTGGATTTCGGGTAACTATGCAGGACCTGCCATCGGTGCAGTTTTCATTTCATTGATCATTGCCACGCTCAGTTGGCATGCGACGTTCTTTATATTGGCTGGGTTGAATTTACTTCTTGTATTGCCGATGTTGATTTTCTTAACTAGAAATGAACCGGAAAGCCATCCGGGCGTCAGCAAAGAAGAATTGTCGTACATAAGACAAGATGATACTCCGGTTACTGAAGAAAAGAAGAAAAGTTACGTTCAAGATTCCCGTTACTGGATTGTTTGGTTCGGTATGGTGATCACTTCTTTCTTATTTTTCGGCATTAGTATTTGGCTGCCAACGTACTTGATGCAAGCCAGGAATTTTGATGTAGATGCTATGACTGGGATCACATCCTTATCTTGGTTGTTTGCACTTGGCTTCGTTCTGATCTGTGGTTATTTAGCAGATAAAACGAAGCGCCCTAGTTTAATAGCAACGATCTTGTTTGCTTCCTGTGCAATCTTGTTGACGGTTTCCACACAAGTCTCGGTCGCCATCATATCCGCTTTGGCATTAGGACTTGCAATGGGAACATTGGGAGGAATCTTTCATTTAAGTAACTTATTTATCGTACAATTTTCAACGCCAGAAACTGCTGGTCGTGCAGCGGGACTCATGGGTTTCACGAACATATTCGGTGGGTTTTCCAGTTATGTGATGGGGTGGATGCGTGATAATAATGGAGGAGACTTTGGTCCGTCGCTCATTATGTTGATTGCTATCACCGCTTTGGGGTTCATCGCTTATTTGTTTACGCTTAAAACAGAAAACAAAGAAGTTCAGGAGGCTAAGAAAAAGATTCAAAATCAATCAGAAATGCAGGTGATTTGACCATTGCTTGGCTATTTTTTATTCTTCTGATTTGGCTTTTATGAAGTGGTTTTGAAATGAGCGGTCAAACTAAGTAGGTAATGGTAGTATGCGAAAATATTAATCGCTACAACTATTCTTATAGAAATAATATACTTCCTTAACTTAAAAAATTACAATAAATCACCATTCTTAAGAGTGGTGATTTATTTACAAGATTTTAATTCATAGTAAAACTAATTTTTTGAAACTTCACGGGAAACCCTAATTATAGGTTGAAGACGATGTTTGTATGGTGTGCTTTTCCCTAATGTGAACCTTCTGGAAATAGTAAAATTTAATTAATAAATGGTTTTGCTAAGAATTTAAACATCTTTATGTATTGAGGACTTTATTAAGTCTGATCTGTGTAGTGACTCTAATTTCTACTTACACAATTTCTTATAATTAGACTAATCTGAATTAATTATTGACAAAGAATAAAACAATGTTAATATTTAGTTATAAAACAAAACTTAGTTTTGTAGATGAAACTAAGTTGGAGGAGGTTTCAACTATGGTGGATAAAAAGTTTTCAATTGAAGAATTCAAAAAAAAGTATGTAGCTAAATTGGAAGACAGGACTTTGGATTGGAATGTATTAAAATTTCAAGAGGAGATTAACCCGAAATACAGGAGAGCACAAATGAGGTATATAGGTCGTGGTGCAACAGCAAATAATGATTCCAATATTATTACTGGAGAGAATTTCACTCTCAGTACAATGGTATTACCCGCTGGTTGCATTGGTCCATTACATTTACATGATGATGTAGAAGAAGTATTCTTTGTCTTAAAGGGTAATGTCACTGCATTAATTCAAGAAGATAGTGAAGGTGAAGTACATGAAATTAAATTAAATGCTCGGGATTGTATTAGTAGTCCTCCTGGTATATATAGGGGCATTAGAAACGATGGGGAGGATGAGGCTCTTATGTTAGTAATGCTAGGTGCAATAAAGCCTAATTTACCCACCTATCCTATTGGAAGTGAGCTAGAAGAGCTTAGAAAGTCTAGAGCTAAAGAACGAGAAGCAATTATTAAATAAAAGTAATATAGTTTTATATGAGTTTCGCGTATTCCTTAACATGTGGACATAGTGGTTCTTGGTAGAATCACTATGTCTATTTTTAGTAATTATATTCAAAAGGTAGATGGATAACGTATTTTGATTTAAAATATAAAGTTGCAGTTATTATGGTAGGTACCACAGGTATTAGCATATAAAACAATATAAACATTTTCGATTAAGTTATTCATATCATCTTCTTCTGTGACATAGTACTTCTTCGCAATATTTTTTCTGTTCAGGGTATTTTGGTTTATTTGTAACATATCAACACTTAAAATTATTTCCATTCTCTTTCGAGTTTCATGGACTATATTTTGAATTCGTACATAACAATCGTCACTAATCCCAAGAACAAATTCTACTTGACCAGTTTGTTAACGGCAATTGGTTTAAGATTTAATTGCACAACTGTTCCAACTAAACTCGTCACATCAATGTACAGTTCATTTTTATACTGTTAATACTCTATTCAAATTAGTATGAGGATAGCCTACACGAAGTACAAACTGTATTTGCTGACGAAAACCACGCAACGACAAGAGCCGGTTGAATTGGACCGACAAGTTATATCGATTTTCAAGCTACTTCCAAGGATCGGAACTCTACCTATCTTTACAAAGCATGGCAGTACATGATGCGGTTCATATGTCACTGACATATAAACGTTTATAATTTACATGAAGAGCAATGGAGATAAAAAATTATTGTCGAGAAGAGTACGGTACACTAAAAAACATTGAAAATGCAAGCATGTATTATTTCGAATGGTACAAGTCCTGGAATGACTGACTATTATTTTGGTTGGGAGAGAAGGGAAGACTATTTAATGGGATATCGAGTAGAAAGAAATTATTTAGGTTAAAAAACATTCCCTAGAATGTATATTACCGTATACTAACAGCGCGTGCTATGGAGAACTTTACAATTACCGGGAAAAAGTCACATCCCCAATTAATTTATCCATTAGCAACTTTGAAAAAAATAGCCACGAAAGCAAATGCTGAAATTAGTTTATTAAATTAAAAAGATTGCTTATGCGAGTATTAAAGCCGCTAAAAAAATGGAACCAGGGATGTTAACAGACCAAAGCTTAGTTGATGCGAGTCAAGGAGGGGCAGGAACTTCTTTAAATATGAATATTAATGAGTTACTGGCAAACAGATTGAGTTGCATAAAGGATATTTTCGCTTAAATGAGAGGATATATATTTAAGGTCGATTGAATCCTTCGGAATGCAATCGGCTTTTTCTGTTTTAAAAATAATAGGAAAAGGAGTGGTTCAAATGGTTGGTAAATAATTAGAGCGTCTGGTTTCTAATGGAGAAAAGGGGGTACTAACAAGTCGTTCACCTGCCATTTGGATGAAGAGAGAGGAAGGAGGTTTCATGTCTTTAAATTTTGCGATGCTTATCTGTTAAATGGTAATGGAGAAGTTGAAGCGCTTGAAGCGTTAACCGATATCAAAGGCATATTCTTATCCATTGAAAACAGTGACGTGAAGGTCATTGGTAGTAGAAGTATTGGAATCTATAGGAGGCGTTTTAAATGGTACTGGCAGGGGCAGAGGACATACAATACTTGGGGTCAGGGAATTAAGTTAGGAAAGGAAATTGAACGTGTTAAATCGGCTCTAAAGCAATGAAAGTTGAATTAAAGTCCTTCGTTGATGTTAATGGATCTGTTTATACAGATGATGTTATTTGAGATTACGCTATCCCTGCTCCGTGGCAATTTGACGAAAAGAGGATGAAAGAGTTAGCGCTATACATGGTACTAGAAGGTGTAAATCCATGGGGAATATTGAATCACAAATGAGTTGTGGAAAACGAACTATCAGAACAGTAATTATCTAACGATGGAGTTGCCTAGCGCGGCTCTTTTCATTGTACTGACGTAAGGATCACGTACACTTTACATACAAGGCAGAACCTTCGATAGATGTTCTCTTCATCAGTAGGGATCTTAATCTTCCTAAACAGACACAAAAATAAAAGGAATAGGTCGTGATACGATGAAAAGTAAAATGATGGCTATGTTGCTGCTAATCACCGCTTTATTAGTCGGCTGCAGTAAGGAAAATGCCAATAACGAAGAACAAGCACCACAAGAATCAGTAGACATTAAAGAATTAGTGAACGACTACACAGTTAGAAATGCTGTAGCTGCGTCCGCTTCTATTACATCGTCTGAACTGATTGTCACGGATGATGATAAAAAAGTTACAACATACGATCTTCCAGAAGACGAATTTTTTGTATCGATCGCTCCTTTTGTAAACACCACACATCCTTGTGATATTCATAGTCTAACAGGTTGTCAAGGTGAACTCGTCGAGGAAGATTTCGATGTACATATAGAAGATTCTGAAGGTCATGTGATTCTCGATGAAGTTAAGAAAACTGAAGCCAATGGATTTATTGACCTATGGCTTCCGCGTAATGACACATTCACTGTCACGATCAAACAGGATACGAAAAAAACCGTATCTGAAATCACTACATTCGATGGGGATAACACGTGCATCACGACTATGCGTTTGGAGTGATTTCGAAAGTGTTCTATCCCGAACTTCACAGTAAAAAACACATGTAACGCAAACATTTTCGTTTTGTGGCGCATGTGTTTTTATATTCAAGTAAATTGAGGTGAGATTTACAAAACAGAAAGAGGATGGGAAACCAGTCCCTTTTAGTTTACTAAACAGTCATATTCCTACATGAATTAATTGCCCGTTTATTCAATGTGGAAAGCTTATATAGCTAAATCTGGAATTCTTACTGATGGCGCAAAACCTTGGGGACTATTACTGACATGTAAATATGGGTTATAGTCTAAACTGCTTTATTAATTCAACATACTATAAAGGGATTAGTTGAAAAGGGGGGATAAATTTGAGAAACGCAGGAGAATTCCACGGGGGGCATGAGCAACATCGGCATGACCATCGCCATGAGCACCATCATCACCATTATCATTACGGTTCCCAAGGTCATCATGTAGGCCAACAAACAGGGTACCATATGGGACGCCATCACATGGTTCAACCGGTAAATTATTACCCTGTAGGTCATCACATGGGACACCAAGGTCACATGGGAAACCATCAATATGGAGGTTTCAACCGTTTTTAAAATTAGATTCGCTTTCAATACGTATGTAAGACATTAAAATTCAGCTATCAAAACAAATGGAATTGTATGGTCATTCCGTATCTACACAGTCTGGCTTTTGCAGACATTGTTCTTTTGCCATTGAATGTTAACGAAAGTTCAGTAGTTATTAATATGTAGAAACAACACGCACCGGCGGGAATTTCTGTCGGTGTTTTTATATTTAAGTAAATTGAGGTGAGATTTACAAAACAAACAGAAGAAAGGAGATTCTATTAATTTACTCTTTTTCACGCTTAAATCTTTATACAACGTGTCCTGTTGGAACCTGGATGAAATAGTATCGTGAAAATGAAATTTATCATTTTGATCAACTGATAGGTAATCAATATACCTTTGTTCATGGACCAGAACTTTCGAGTGAAGCGGACAAGAAAGAACGACTGATGTATCATTTGAAAATGGAGAATGAAATATGGCTTCCGCGTAATGACACATTCACTGTAACGATCAAACAGGATATGAAAAAAACCGTATCTGAAATCACTACATTCGATGGGGATAACACGTGCATCACGACTATGCGTTTGGATTGATTTCAAAAGTGTTTTATTTTGAACTTTCTATTAAAAACCCCTGTGCCGCAGGGTTTGCGGCACAGGGGTTTTTATGTGTATTTATACTTGGTTAGCTCGATGTAATTGTGCAAATGTACCGTTTTGACGTAATAGATTTTCATACGTTCCTTGCTCTTCGATACCATCTTCTGTCATCACGATGACTTGATCAGCATTGCGAATCGTTGTGAGGCGATGCGCGATGATCAGTGTGGTGCGATTAACGGCTAGTTCTTCAAGTGATTGTTGAATGATACGTTCCGTTTCTGTATCCAGTGCGGAAGTTGCTTCATCTAGAATAAGAATCGGTGGATTTTTCAAGAACATTCGAGCGATTGCGAGGCGCTGCTTTTGTCCACCTGAGAGTTTTAATCCGCGTTCACCAATTTGCGTGTCATAGCCATTCGGCATACTATCGATCAAGTCGGTTAGATGGGCTTTTTCTGCAGCTTCAAATACTTCTTCGTCTGTTGCATCTAATTTACCGTACGCGATATTATCTCGAATCGTTCCTGTAAATAAGAAGACATCTTGTTGGACGATCCCAATTTGACTGCGTAATGATTTCTGCGTCATTTCCCGAATATCTACTCCATCAATTGAAATGGAACCTTCATTGACTTCATAGAAGCGAGGGATGAGTGAACAAATAGTCGTCTTCCCAGCACCTGACGGACCGACGAACGCAACGGTTTGTCCAGCGTGAATCGTTAAATCGATATTGCGTAACACAGGTCGCTCTACGTCGTAACCAAATGTCACATCGCGAAGTGTAATATCTCCACGTAACTGATCAACTACTATTGCGTTTTTTCTATCTTTAATTTCTGGATCTTGGTTAATTAACGCACGAAAACGACTAAAACCTGCCATCCCTTTTGGATATAGCTCAAGCAACGCGCTAATTTTATCGATAGGTTTAATCAAAATATTACTAAATAAAATAAAGCTGACGAGTTCACCATACGTTAATTTATCATTCACTGTGAACCAAGCACCGACAATTAAAATAACGAGTGTGACGAGGCGAGTGAGCATATACATCGAAGACGTAGCCCAAGCCATGACTTTATACGCTTTAAGTTTAGCCAAGCGGAACTGATCATTGTCTTGCTGGAAACGACGTAATTCAAAATCTTCATTCGTAAATGACTTCACTACGCGTGAGCCAGACACTGAATCCTCAACCCGTCCATTGACCTCCGCGATATTTTGATACATTTTATGCCATGCTGCATTCATCTTCTTGTTAGAGTAAGAGACAACTACTGCGAGGAGCGGAACCATCACGATGGCGATCAAAGCGAGCTCAGGGTTGATTGTATACATAATTCCAAATGCGCCTAGAATAGTCATGACCGCGATGAACGCATCTTCTGGTCCATGGTGAGCCAATTCACCAATATCGAATAAATCAGTCGTGATGCGCGTCATGATGTGGCCTGTTTTGGTATTGTCAAAAAACCGGAAAGATTGTTTCTGCACATGTTCGAACAATTCACGGCGCATATCGGTTTCGATATTAATCCCAAGCTTATGCCCTAAATAGCTAACAATATAATGAAGGAACGTACTCACCAAATAGACGAGCAATAGTAAAAAGCTAACCGTGATAATTCGGTTCCAGTCTCCTGACGGCAGGAGTCCGTCGATAAACCACTGAACAGCAAGGGGGAAAGCCAGTTCAAGAAGTGCTACAAAAATGGCGCTGAAAAAATCGATCATGAACAAGCGCTGATGTGGCTTGTAGTAGGAGAAAAATTGTGTAATCATGTAGTAATTCCTTTCCGTTGATGTACTAGTAGTATAAGAGAATGCTGAGAAAAAATCATCTAGTAATAAATTAAAAGCCAATGAAAGTAAAGGCGGAAGAAGAGCCACACCTGGTATCGTCCAACTAGTAGTATATTGGTAGGGTTTCTGTGAAAATGATAACCGTCAGATAAAGTTTGGTAAAGTATGCTTTTCATCTGCCAAAAGGGGTATCTTATATTCGGCATGGAGTAGAAGTGAAAAGGAAAGAGTTTCAATATATGTATAACTTCGTCTGTACTATTTTCTTGCTTGTACCATCCCTTGCATAGTTATGGATACTTTGTTAAAATGCACCGCACACCTACGAGATATGCATCGAGCTGCAACGCCAATCAATGTGTGTAATACTGTTCCAAATAGAGGCGCATGTAATGTATAAGTACAAGATTATTAGCAGAAAATTTGATAATAGGGCAACGAACAAGCTTTGGAAACATGTACGATGACCTGAATCAATATGTCACTAAAGTGAATGAAAATAGGTGGGGCGATATGGAAGACAGAAAAAAAGTGAATCAATCGATGCAAGTGATGAAGGAAGGAAAGTTTTTTGCTTTTCTTTTAGAATCTCTTAAAGGGATATCCCAAATCATTTATCTTGAAAATGTCATTACAGGATTTCTAATTTTATTAGCCATTACGGTTTCTTCATTTTCATTGGGAATCATTGCGCTATTATCCGCCATGATCGGTACACTGGTTGCGAAAGTAGGCGGTGCAGATAAAACATTGGTCAGTAAAGGTTTGATGAGCTACAATTCTGTGCTTTCTGGATTAGTACTACAAACATTTTTGACCGGACCAAACGTCTGGATTGTCGCATTGTTAGGAGCGGCGATCACTGCGATATTCACAGCGACGTTAATGTATTTCTTAGGCAACGTCGGCATCCCGATTCTGACGTTACCATTTATCCTACTCACTTGGTTTGTACTACTTTCAACTTATAAACTCGATAGTATCAAGTTAAATGAATCACTGTCTCCTCAAAGTGTAGCTAATTGGGAACTGCATGTAGAAGGCGAAATTAATCTATTCCAAGCAATTTTCAATGGAATCGGTCAAATCTTTTTTCTAACTGAAACCATACCTGGTCTTTTATTATTCCTAGCGGTATTTTGGGCTAGCAGGAAAATGGGCATATATGCGGTCATCGGAAACGTGGTCGCTTGTGTTACAGCTCTTGCTTTAGGCGGGGAACATACGTTGATCATGTTGGGATTATACAGTTATAACGCTATTTTAACCATTTTAGCTGTATCAGTTGTCTACAACAAAAAGGAAAATCGCTATGCACCTATTACAGGCGTGGTGGCGGCATGTATGACAGTTCCTTTAATGGCGAGTGTCAGCATTTGGTTATTACCGTTTGGACTTCCTGCATTAACGATGCCGTTTGTATTGAGCACTTGGTTAATATTAGGGGCTAGAAAAGTTCTACCGAATTTATAATGGCTCTAAAGTGAAAAATATAAACCGTCATACAGGACAAATATATACGGACATGAAATAATGATAAAATGTGGAAAATCTATAAACTTAAAAAGGAGATCCTAATGATTACAATGAATAAGAAAATGCTTGTACTTTTTATGGTACTTGTAGTGATGGTGGCAGGTTGTAATAAAAAAGAGAATGTAGAAAAATCAACTCCATCTAAAGAGAATCGCCTCATTTATGCTTCCGAAGAGGAGTTCGAAGGGCTAAACCCGATTCTCGAAGAAACGAACCTAGATGCATTGTTGTTTCGTGGAGTCATGCGATTTGATGAAAATAATAAAGTAGTTACGGATATTGCAGACTCGTTCGATGTATCAGAAGATAAACTTACGTATACGTTTACGTTAAAAGAAGGTATTACATTTCATGACGGGAAAGAACTTACGGCAGAAGATGTCGTGTTCACGATAGAAAGTATTATGGACGATCAAAACGCTTCATTTTTGAAGTCTGATTTCGAAGAAGTGGAATCTACCAAAACGCTGGATGATTATACCGTAGAAATTACATTAAAGCAGCCATTTACACCGTTACTCGACAAGTTAACTGTACCGATCCTTCCGAAACATGCGTTTGAAGGAGTCGATATGAGAACGGCTGACTTTAACAGCCATCCGATTGGTGCAGGGCCGTATATGTTTGATAATTGGGATCGCGGCAATTCGCTGACATTACAGGCGTACAGCGACTTTTTTGGAACGAAACCTTCGATTGAAAAAGTGATTTTTAAATTTATTCCTGATAGTAATGTTCGGGCACTGCAGTTAAAATCGGGCGAGGTAGATGTTGCACTTTTGGATCCTGTACAAGTAGAAAACTTGAAAAGAGAAGAGAATGTAACGATTTACGATATAGAATCGGCGGATTACCGCGGTATTTTATTCAATATGAATTTGGATCTTTGGAAAGATGTCAATGTACGTCGTGCATTTAGTTATGCTACCGATCGAGAGCAAATAGTAAAAGGGATTCTAAAAGGACATGGCTCTGTTGCCTACTCACCATTGCAAAATCATGAATTCCATAATGATCAAATTGAAAAGTACACCTATGACGTGGAAAAAGCGAATGCGCTGTTAGATGAGGCAGGTTGGAAAGAAAATGAGGATGGTATCCGTACTAAAGACGGAGAAAAATTAGCATTTACGATAACTGCTCCCGCAAGTGATACCGTTCGTGTCAATATGGCGAATTACGTTGCCGAAGGTTTTAAAGACATTGGGGCTGATGTAAAAGTAGCTGCACTCGACTGGAGCGCGATTACGATCGAAGACGCAGATGCGTTCATGGTGGGGTGGGGCAGTCCCTATGACGCGGATCATCAAACGCACATATTGTTCCATACGAATGAATTGAGTATCAATAGCTCCGGTTACAACTATGGTAGTTATTCGAATGAAAAAGTGGATGAACTCCTTGCAAAAGGACGCACCACGACGGATCCGGAAGAACGTAAAGCGATTTATATGCAGTTCCAAGAAGAACTTGCGAAGGATCCCGCATTTGACTTTATTGCCTACGTGAATGCGGTGTATGGTATTAATAAAAATGTGAGCGGTGTGAAAGAACGAACGCTAGGTCATCATGGATCTGGTTTCCTCTGGAACGTTGAGGAGTGGAAGTGGAATGATCGGTAAATGGATTGGGAAGCGAATGGTGATGGGGCTCATAGTCCTCCTCATCGTTAGCTTCCTCTCTTTTTTCATTATGCAAGCAGCACCTGGAGATCCTGCAATAGCCTTCTATGGAGGAAATGCGCAGACGTTAACTGCAGCCGAAAAAGAGCGCATTACCCGTGCGTATGCATTAGACCGTCCTGTTGCAGAACAATATGTTGCGTGGCTAGGAGAAACTGTTAAAGGGAATTTAGGAATTTCCTATAAAGAAGGCAGACCCGTGTTTGATATCATTAGGGAACGACTACCGAATACGTTGCTATTATTTGGCGTGACGATGTTTTGTATTGTCATGGGTTCCTTTTGGCTCGGTACAGTGGCCGGTATGAGAGCGAATTCTATTTGGGATAAAGGACTGTCCACATTTAGTATCGCGACGTCTTCCGTTCCTCCCTTTTGGCTAGGTATTTTGTTCATCTATATCTTTGCTGTGAGTCTAGGGATTCTTCCTTCTTCTGGTTCGGGCGATGTAGGTGGTAATGGCGGCATGGTAGATAAAATCCGTCATCTCATGATGCCCGCTAGCGTGATAATTGTAACGCATGTAGGGATTTATGCACGTTTTCTACAGGAAAGTATTAAGAGAGAAAATGGCCAGTACTATGTGAAGGTGGCACGCGCAAATGGTGTAATGGAGAGATCCATTCGAAAGGGAATCGTGCGTAACGCTTCTATTCCGTACTTGAATTACATCGCTATGACTATTCCGTCGTTCTTTGGCGGTTCTATTATTGTGGAATCATTGTTTGCGTGGTCCGGAATAGGGCAATTGACGGTCAAAGCAGTCGTGACAAAGGATTTCCCTTTATTAATGGGCAGCATTATGGTGACGGGCATCCTGGTCGTCATTACGCTATTTATTGTCGATCTCATTATGTACGCTATCGATCCGAAGCTACGTAAAGGAGGTATTCGGTAAATGAAGGTACGGAAAGCACTTTTGTTTTGGTATAGCCTTCTTGGATTGATTGTATTTTTGACAGTGTTTTCAACTATATTCTCCCCCTACAGTCCGAATGAAATGAACATGGATGAAATATATAGTGCCCCGAGTAGTGATCATTGGTTAGGAACAGACCATTTAGGCCGAGACGTTTTTTCACGTTTACTTGAAGGTGGAAAAGTGACTCTCGTTGTAGCAAGTGGTTCGGTTATTTTGTCGCTATTCATTGGAATTGTGTATGGTGGGATTAGTGGCTATTTTGGCGGCGTAATCGATACCGTCATGATGCGGCTATTGGAAGCACTGATTACCATTCCCGCACTTATTATTATTTTAGTGTTTCAGGTAATCGTTCAAGGCGGAATGTGGAGCATGGCACTGCTCATTGGATTGACGGGATGGCTTGTTACCGCAAGAATTGTGCGTTCAGAATTCATTCGTCTAAAAGAAGAAGAGTTTGTTAAAATGGCCAACATGTTAGGGACGCCTGTTTGGAACATACTATGGGGTCATTTGCTACGCAACAGCATACCCGCTATTTTTGTCGTAACGCTATTTAATTTTGCTGGCGCGATCTTTATGGAAGTGTCACTTAGTTTTCTCGGCATAGGTATCCCACCGACGATTCCTTCTTGGGGGAATATGTTATACTACGCGCAAAACGATATTTTAATTGGTGCTTGGTGGATTGGATTATTCCCAGGTATTATGATTTTCTTGACCATTCTCGCCATTAATTTTATCGGAGAGGCGTGGAAAAATCCGGAGCGGAGGCGGGTCAATGATTGAAGTACGAGACCTATCTATTCATATAAAAGGTAAGCACATTACGCATCATATTGATTTCACAATACCGCGTGGAAACATCACGTCGCTGATTG
The DNA here is from genome assembly GCF_002743065.1 of Sporosarcina sp. P16b. Lineage (NCBI taxonomy): Bacteria > Bacillati > Bacillota > Bacilli > Caryophanales > Caryophanaceae > Sporosarcina > Sporosarcina sp. P16b. Next base: position 17,754 of record NZ_PDYO01000009.1, read on the forward strand.
GAGAAAGTGGCAGTGGAAAGAGCATGACGGTATCCGCATTGCTTGGTATGTTGCCAGACGACGCGAAAGTTAGCGGATCTATCATGTACGAAGGTCGAAACTTATTGGATGCGTCTGATCAAGAGATGGAAAGCGTGAGGAAGCAGGCTATTTTCACGATATTCCAAGACGCATCAAACAGTTTTAATCCGTCTGTGAAAATAGGGCGTCAACTCTATGCATTTTCAGGGGAACGAGTAGGAGACTCATTACCTGTATTTAATGAAAAAATGCATGTGATTTTAGACAAATTGGGACTATCTTGGGAAGTGGTCGAGCAATATCCTTTTCAATTATCAGGCGGGATGTTGCAAAGGTGTATGATTGCGTGCGCATTCTATGTGGAACCCGCCTTACTCATCGCAGACGAGCCCACATCGGCACTCGATATGGTGCTTCAAAAAGAATTCATCCAATTGCTAATTCGTCTCAATGAAGAAAGAGGGACGACGATTTTTCTCATTACCCATGACCTGGATATCGTAGCTGAAGCTGCTCATGAAATGGTCGTTATGCAGCAAGGAAGCATTGTGGAAACGGGAAAGGCGGAAACGATTTTCTCGCACCCCGGTCATGCCTATACGAAGCGATTGTTGGAGAGTAGATTTTAGGAGTGGGTGGCAAATGTTAACAGTGTCAAATATTTCAAAAAGTTACTACAATGGAAGCCAGACGAAAAAAGCGTTGAACGGGATTGATCTGACTGTAGGCAAAGGGGAAGTTGTAGGTTTAGTAGGCGAGAGTGGTTGCGGAAAAAGTACACTCGCACGTGTCGTAATGCAACTGGAATCAGCTGACAGTGGTCTCATTACATTCAACGGTAAACCAGTCACACGAAAAAGCCGAAAATCATTTTATCAAGCGACCCAATTAATTTTTCAAAATGCGTCAGCTGCGCTTAATCCTTCCTGGACGGTGCGTAAAATATTACTCGAGCCTCTTCGCATGATGAAAGGAGATCGTGATGCACATATTCGGCACATGCTTGAAAGAGTAAAACTATCGGAAATACACTTACATAAATATCCTTCAGAATTGAGTGGCGGGGAACGGCAACGTGTCAACTTGCTTCGCTCGCTTTTAGTTGAACCCGATTTGCTTATTTGTGATGAAATCATTTCCAATTTGGATCGATTAATTCAAAGGGAAATCATTGATTTGCTTCTAGAACTGAATCGGGAAATGGGTATGTCGATTTTATTCATTGCGCATGATCTGCAGGCCGTCATGTATGCATGTGACCGAATATATGTAATGAAGGATGGACGAGTGGTGGACGAAAGTGTGAAAACAGATGGAGTATTTCATTTTTCACAGTCGTATGCAAGACAACTATTTGACTCTGTACTAGGGAATCGAATGAGGGAGTAGCGTATTGTCTACGTATTCCCATTCTGGTTTACAAGTATCTAGACTTTACATGATAACAAACCTCCTTACCTTTGCGTAAGGAGGTTTCGTCTTACAATTTGGAAGTGGAGTTATATACTGAAAATGATGAACCTATATATAGACCAAACTTTTGTATTAACTGATCAAGTTCTTGATTTAGACAGCTGTTTAGAGCTAGCTGTGCATTATAAAATATAGAAAGGGTGTATAGAATGAATGATTATTTAGTAAAAGCAGTGGCTTATCAAAATCAAATACGTGCGTACGCAGTGAATTCAACTGCAACAGTAGCGGAAGCACAGCGACGGCATGCGGCTAGGCCGACAGCTGCTGACGCCCTCGGACGTTCAATGACTGCCGGTGTAATTCTGGGCGCTATGTTAAAGGGCGAGGAAAAAGTATCGGTTAAAATTAATGGTGGCGGACCACTCGGTACCATTATTGTGGATTCCAACGCGAGAGGTGAAGTGCGAGGATATGTCTCGAATCCTCAAACGGAAATAAACGAGGTAGGAAAAGCGGTCGGAATGAATGGCTTGTTAACTGTCTCAAAAGATGTCGGGCTGATGCATCCTTTCGTAGGACAAATCCCTCTCATTTCCGGGGAAATTGGAGAAGACTATACATCGTATCTTTCTAAATCGGAACAAACAGCATCTGCTGTCCGAGTAGACGTGTTAGTAAATTCTGATTCTACTGTAAAAGCTGCGGGTGGTTTTATTATTCAACTCATGCCGGGCGCGGATGAAGACGTAATGAGTATGATTAAAGACCGAATGAAGATAATTGCACCGCTGTCGTCCATGATCTCAGAAGGAAGTACACCCGAACAAATACTTGAGCACGTTTTAGGATCGGAAAATGTCACAGTGTTGGAAAGTATGCCCGTTCAATTTCAGTGTCAATGTTCTGTGGACCGGATCTCCAATGCAATTATCAGCTTAGGAAGCAAAGAAATTCAAGACATGATTGAAACGGATGGACACGCCGAAGCGAATTGTCATTTCTGTAATGAATCCTATTACTTCGATACCGATCATCTTGAAGCACTGAAAAAGATAGCTTTATAAATTGATGAATATTGAGTACCTGTGTAAGAAAGGGATATGTTTGTGTAGTCATTCATGAACCTTCTTCTACGGGTGCTTTTTAGATTGAATGGAGTACCAGGTCCCGAAACAATTAGATGATCGCATAAGGTCACGGTATCTAATTCGAAAGTATACGTTTAAATTGTATTCCGGAAGTCCATCCTTAAATCAAAGCAGTTCATGGGGTGAGTAGAGTGTTTAAAAGAAAATCCAAACGAGTTTTCTTCAAAAATCAGGAACCTTTTGAGAGTAAAACGGAGGATAAGGGAGTTAAAGACGGAACGGTCTCCTCTTTAGCGGCTGACTTTATTCAAGAGATCAATGATTCTGTTCATCATACATCTGATTTAATTGTGAAATCGACTCCCCCGAACCTTACGCTGATCTATATAGACAACTTAGTGGATGCGGCGATGTTAACTAATCAAATCCTCGAGAATTTGATGAAAAGCCCTAACGAATCGCCTGAAAGTATTGCGTCCGCCCTTGCCATTCCACAAGTGGAAGTAGTGAATAAAACAGAAGAAGCAGTATTGGCGATGATGGAAGGTGCCGTCTTGATTCACGTAGTGGGGTATGCACAAGTGGTGTTGGTAATGATACCAACCAGTGAGGCGCGGCAACTATCTCCACCAGAAAATGAATCTATAGTAATTGGTGCTCACGTCGCGTTCAATGAAAGCCTGTCTACAAACATTTCTTTGATCCGCAAGTATATAAAAAATCCCGACCTTTGCAGCGAAAAGCTGAAAGCGGGCCAACGATCGAATACATCTATTGCAATACTATACGTGAAAGGTATCGCTTCCGAAGAAATGGTCAATACATTGCGGCAACGCATTACCGGATTTGAGACAGATTCTGTATTGGATAGCTCAATTCTTTCACAGTTGATAGATGATAATTCATTGTCGATTTTTCCACAAATATTGCAGACAGAAAGACCCGATAAAATTAGTTCAGAACTATTGGAAGGAAAAGTAGGAATTCTCGTGGATGGAAGCCCACTTGCACTCGTTTGTCCTTATTCGTTTTTCGAATTCTTTCAAAGTCAGGAAGATCGGAATTTGCGATGGCAGATTACTTCTTTTCTCAGATTATTACGAATCAGTGCTGTCGTGCTATCCGTATTTTTAACTCCGCTATACGTCGCGGCATTAACGTTTCACTACGAAGTCATCCCACAAGCGCTTTTGGTTCCGCTAAGTGAATCCAGGTCCAGAGTTCCGTTTCCACCTTTGATGGAGGCGCTGCTCATTGAACTAATTATCGAATTACTAAGGGAGGCAGGGATTAGATTACCCGCTAAGGTAGGTCAGACAATCGGCATCGTTGGTGGAATCGTCATTGGGACGGCAGCTGTAGATGCGGGATTTACGAGTAATATTTTAATTATTATCGTTGCATTGGCAGCATTGTCTTCTTTCACTACGCCAAGTTATATTATGGGGAACGTAATCCGAGTCATTCGCTTTCCACTTATTCTCCTAGCTGGGAATTGGGGCTTTTACGGCATCATGCTAGGATTTTGTTTTCTCTTGGTCCATCTTATACGTCAATCTAGCCTGGGTTCTCCATACATGGCACCTTTTTATCCGCCGCGTCCTATTGACTGGCGAAATAGCTTGGTCAGTTTGCCATTGCCGTTTACGTTTAAAAGGTCTTCGAATGCCAGACCGGAAGATGAAGATAAATATCAGCCTGAGCCCATCAATCCAGAGAAAAATGAACAGCGGGTGAAGTAAATGAAAAACTCCCTTAAAATTGATCGAAGCGATACGATCAGTGCATCTTTACTTTTTTTCGTCATTACTACTACGCAAATCGGAATTGGGATACACGGTTTTCAACGGATCGTCTATGAAGATGCAAAACAAGATGCGTGGATTTCCGTCCTCCTTGCAGGTCTCGCTACGCATATAATTGTCTTCTTCATGCTTAAAACATTGCAACTTTATACTTCAAACGATGTGTACGGTATTCATCAAGACGTATATGGTAAATGGATAGGTAATTTCTTCAACGTTATTTACATTTCATACTGTTTTTTTGCATTTTTTGTGGTATTAAGGAATTATATTGAAGTCGTTCAAACATGGGTTTTTCCCGGTATGGGTACTTGGTTTTTAGTCGCTTCTATGCTATTAGTTGTCATGTATGCGTATACGGGCGGCTTACGGGTAATTGTGGGTGTTGCATTTTTTAGTTTTTTCCTATCGCTTGTACTACTTCCGATGTTAGCTTTCTCAATTACGTATGCAGAACCGCGTAATCTGCTGCCTATTTTTGAAGCGAACATAGGCGAAATCTTAAAAGGCGCAAAATCCATGACATTTTCCATAATTGGATTTGAAATCCTCTATGTAATTTATCCCTTTGTAGGGGATAAAGAGAATGCAAAAAAAAACATCCATCTTGGCTTGCTCGTAACGACCTTTGTGTATCTCATTACCATGTTGATTGCACTGACCTATTTCAGTGGCGAGCAATTGATTAAAACTGTCTGGGCTACTTTGTCTTTATTCAGTGTCGTCAAATTTCCGTTTGTCGAGAGAATGGAATACATTGCAATTAGTTTTTGGATGTTACTAATACTACCTAACCTTTGTCTGTTTTTATGGTCTGCTTACCGCGGTACTTCGCGCTTGGTGAAAATCAGCATGAAAAAATTTCTCTGGATTTTCTCATTCCTCATCTTCATCGCAAGTATTTCGTTTCAAACGCGAAATCAAATCAATACATTTAATAACTATTATAGTGAAGTATCCTTTTATTTCATTTTTGTTTATCCGATTTTCTTATATCTAGCAGCGGTAGCGAGAAAAAGATTGAGATCGCGAAAGGAACCAATCGAATGAAAAAAATATGTCTTGTAGTTCTAGTTTTTTTTAGTGTTAGTTTGAGTGGATGCGCGGAGACAAAACTCCTTGAAAGAGTAGGGTTAACGACGTTGATTGGATTTGATCTGGGCAAAGAAGAACGTGTGGAAACTACAGCAATTGTCCGCCAAGTCGGAACGGAATCTCAAAGCAATGTAGCCATTATCACTGCCGAAAATAAATCTATTAATGGGACGATTTTAAAAATCGATAATCGAGCAGCAGAAAAAACAATGCCTGGACAAATGAGAGTAGTCTTATTTGGTGAAGAGCTCGCTCAAGATGGAATCGAGCATTACATTAATGTATTATTGGAGAATCCAACCATAAGTGATGGAATATTTTTAGCAGTAGTTAAAGGCGATGCAAAATCCCTACTTGAATTTAAATATCCCGATACCGATGAAATTGGAGAGCATATTTATAAATTACTAAAGCAAAACATCGAAAGTGAGGATATGATTTCATCCACGCTCAATGAAGTGGCGAATAGTCATTATTCGGTAGGCAAGGATATCGCAGTGCCGATCATAAGTAGAGAGAAGGAGTTAGTAGAGATTTCAGGGATCGCGTTGTTTAATAAAGGGAAAATGGTCGGCAAACTTCCCGTTGGCGATAGTGTGTACTTACAGATGATCCAAGATAGGCAACACAGGGGAAAACATGAATTAACAATTGAAGGCGATGATGTACCTTCCTCTTTAATGGAAAACCCATCTGCTGGAATCAGCATAGTATTCGATCCGATTCAAACCCGTAGAACATTAAAAATTGTCAATTCAGAAAAACCTGAATTTAGTATGGATTTCACATTGCAAGCAAGAATTTTAGAAGTAAAACCATACGTGAATATAGGGGATGCTGAAAAAGTCAAAGAACTTGCAAAAGCTATCAATAAAAGCGTGGAAAAGAAAATTTTAAAAGTGATTGCCCATTGCCAAGAAGCCGAGTCAGACGTTTTTGGATTTGGTGAATTCTACAGAAGTACTGTACGGCATTCAAATCTGACGGAAGAAAAGTGGCATGAAATGTATGATGAACTAAAGGTCAATGTTAGCGTTGATTTTCAATTGAACCGAAACGGAGTTTTTGAATAGGGTGCCAGGTCCCCAAACAAATTTGAAGCAATTCTGAATGGGTTGCGATTTGTTTGGGAACCTGGTATTTTATTCAAAACATATATTGACAATTCTGAAAGTTGGATATAATGTATAATAAAAGCTCTTGTATGGTACATGCAAGTGAAGTGAAAGTTGTTAAAGTTCTTCATTGTATAGTTTTGCATACTTCATATAAAGTGAGATGACTATAATGAAAGAAAAAATACAAAATACACATTCATAGGTACTTGTCGTCATTGGACTGGCATGGGGTTAGTAACGAAATTAGTGCAAAGTAAGGGGGAAGTAATTGATTTTGCGCGGAAACGAAGTCCTATGTTTTATAACTATAAAAATTCCGGTACAATCCCGGTGGAGCTTTAATCAGCTAAATAAGGTTAAATGGAAAAGAGTTGCAACAATGGATAGTTAATTGTCAAGCAGCTCTTTTTTGATTTTCAGATATTGTTTATGGGGGGATACAGAGATGTTTCGTTTGAACTTAAGAAAAAAAATCATGTTAATTTCATTTCTGTTTTTATGTATACCCGCACTTCTTGTCGGGATCGTCAGCTATCAATTGTCTATAAACAGTCTAAACGAATCTGGAAAATTGATGCTGAAAAACAGTGTTAAGCAAACAATGGAAGTAATAAAAGTGATAGATAAAGAGGTGCAAAAAGGAAATATTAGCCTTGAAGATGCACAAGAATATGTGAAAGTATCTGTTTTAGGGGAAAAGTCAGCAGACGGAACTCGTCCAATTAATAAAAATATAGACTTGGGAGAAAACGGCTACTTTTATATTATTGACGAACAAGGGAACCAAGTGGCAGATCCGTATTTGGAAGGAACAAACACGTGGGACTATCAAGACCACAATGGGGAATACTTCTTTCAAAAAATGATTAACAATGTGCAAGCTAAAGGATCAATTTATATGGACACGATGTGGGAGCTTCCTGACGAACCCGGAAAAATGGCACTAAACGTTAGTTACGCTGAGCTTGAACCAACCTGGGGATGGATTTTGAGTACAAATAGTTTTTATCAGGATTTTAATAAAAGAGCAGACGCAATTTTACACTCCCTTGCCATTACACTCACCTTATCACTAGTTCTTGGCGTAATCATTATTTATTTTTTCTCGCGAAGCATTTCCAATCCATTGATGGCACTTGCAAGCCAAGCCAAAGAAGTAGCGGACGGAAATCTTGCGGTGGATGTGCTGAAAGTTAGAAATAAGGATGAAATTGGTGCCCTCGTACAAGACTTTCAACAAATGTTTCATAATGTCCGCCAGTTGATTACACAAATTACTGTTACATCGAACGAAGTAGCATCGTCTGCGGAACAACTAACGGCAAATACAGAACAAAATACAAAAGCGACTGAACATATTGTGACCGCAATCCAGGAAGTTGACTTCGGCTCGGAAAAACAGACAGAAAGTGCGGATGAAGTTGTACAGATGATGACTAAGATGGATGTAGGACTACAAGGAATTGCGACCGATTGCTTGAGTGTTTCGGAAGCGGCTCAAAACTCGTCACTCGAGGCGGAGGAAGGTAATACTTTATTGCAACACCTAATAGGTCAAATGAATGTGATTCGCAAGACAGTCAAGGAGTCTAATTCATCGATTGAAAAATTAAAAGTTCACTCCGAGAAAATTGGATCGATCGTGGAAGTAATGGGGAAAATCGCTAAGCAAACAAACCTGTTAGCTTTGAACGCTGCGATTGAAGCGGCGAGAGCTGGTGACCATGGGAAAGGGTTTGCCGTTGTCGCCAATGAGGTACGGATACTTGCGGACCAATCGACTCATTCAGCACAGCATATTACTAACTTAGTTTCGGAAATCCAAAATGAAACAGTTAATTCTGTCGTAGGTATGAATGGAGCAAATGATGAAGTAGATAGGGGAATTCTGATTGTCAATGACACGGAACAAAAGTTTCAAGCCATTTACCATTCTTTGAACCAAGTTGCCAACCAAATTCAAGGAGTAGCAACCACAACACAACAAATGTCAGCGAGTAGTCAGGTAGTCACGGTTTCAGTTAAAGAGATGAGTCAAATCGCTAAGGATTCTTCTCACCATTCTCGTAGCGTGGCAGCGTCTAGTGAAGAACAGCTTGCTTCTATGGAGGAGATCGCTTCTTCAGCCTATTCTTTGTCCCACGTAGCAGAAGAACTAAAAAAATTAGTTTCGGAGTTTAACGTGAAATGAATATAGTGTGATGGAACACCTTGCTAGAATGATTTTTCAGCAGTGATCTGATGCTCTATGAATGGTGAATAGATGGAACGGAGGGAAAAACAACGCGAACCTTTAGTGGATTCGCGTTGTTTTTGTATCTAGAATGTGTCACATAATGAAGCGTCCAAAAGCCTAAACAATAAGTTTATGAAACTATCGCATTCAATTAATAAAAATGAGGCAAACGCCTATATTTTTTCGTTGAACAAAAGAAAATTTTGACAGATCAAAAAAATATAAATATATATTGACAATTCCGAATTTAAAATATAATCTATATTACAAGCTCTTGTATGGTACATGCAACACGAAGTACATCCTATCTTCCATAAAGAAAGCGCTACCAAATTTTATTGAAAGGAAGTTTAGTTGTGACACAGGGATGAAGTGTTAGTAGAAATATTGTGAAATAGGAGGAGGATTATGACGAAAAGTTATTGGAAATTTATTCGCGAAAAGGTTGATTGGCCTGTTTTCTTATTTAGTGGAGGCGTTCTGGTAGTATTCGTGTTATTTTCACTCTTTAAAGTGGACACGGTCAGTAGCTTTGTGAATAAAGGTTTTGATCTTTCCATTCGTTACTTCGGTGCGTATTGGCAATTTCTAATGATGGCTACCTTTGTTGTGGGGGCTGTGTTAGCAGTATCAAAGTACGGAAAAGTTCGTCTTGGTGATGCAAAGAAACCTGAAATGACGTATTTCAAATGGGTAGCCGTGATCTTGACGACAGGTCTTGGAGCCGGCGGAGTCTTTTGGGCAGCGGCAGAGCCTATGTACTATTTTCTAGATGTGCCTCCAATGCATAAAGGGATTGCAGCTAGCACGGAGGATGCGATAGGTCCAGCCTTAGCTCAAAGTTATATGTCATGGGGTTTTACCGCATGGTCCGTCTATGGCGCAATTAGTGCGATTATTTTAATTTACGCACATAAACATAAAGGCATGCCGTTGAAACCCAGAACTCTTCTATATCCGATATTGAAGGAAAGAGTGTTAACGAGTAAGTGGGGAACAGCTACTGATGTATTTTGTATTATAGGCGCTGCGGCGGGTACGATTGGTCCGATTGGTTTTCTTGGATTACAAGTCAGCTATGGCGTCAGTGCAATCTTCGGGATACCGGATACGTTTTTAACGCAACTCTCTATTATTGTACTATTGACAGGCGTGGTGCTCGTATCGACGCTTACAGGTATCGAAAAAGGAATTCAATTTTTAAGTAAGTTGAACGTAAATTTGGTCGTAGTGATTGCCGCCTTTTTGTTATTGCTAGGTCCTGGTTTATTTATAATTAATTCATTCATGTCCTCCTACGGGACGTATATTAGTGAATTTATAAATATCAGTACATTCCGCAGTGATGAAGCATGGCTTGGTGGTTGGTTACTCTTTTTCTTTGGCTGGTTTATAGGTTTTGGCCCACTGGTAGCATTATTCGTGGCGAGGATATCCAACGGCAGAAAAATCCGTGAGATATTTGTTGTGGTTGCTGTAATCGCACCTATCACTACGAATTTTTGGTTTACGGTTCTAGGTGGAACGGGCATTTTCTATGAGCTGAAAAATGTAGGATCTGTTAGTGGCCCGTTGACGGAAGGTGGATTGCCTAGTGCGATCATCGCTATCGCAGGACAAATGCCGTTAGGAAGCATCATGCCTTCAGTTTTCTTAATTTTAACTACATTATTCGTGGTGACGACCGTAGATTCAATGTCTTATTCCATCTCAATGGCCGTGACGGGAGACGGGAATCCACCAAAAGTCGTTCGTGTATTTTGGGCTGTGATTATGTCCACTATTGCAACGATTCTCATTAAAATCGGTGGTGGAGGAATTGGCGCATTGCAATCATTTGTTGTAATAGCAGCAGTTCCAGTATCCATTCTGTTACTTCCTGTCGTGTGGTATGCACCGAAAGTAGCTAGGGAACTTGCGATTGAACAAGGAATTATCGAAGAGGAGCAAGATATGATTCCGGTGAAAGAAGTCGCAGCAGATAGAGAAATATAATTAAAAACAGACTAGTAAATTAAATTATCAAAATACTCGTTGACATTTGAATAATTAGATAATATACTCATCTCATAGCTTGTATGGTACATGGTAGATTGATATTCCGAAATAAGATGAACTACCAACGTACATGAATCATAGAGAGGTGATTACGATAATACAGAAAATACAAACTGTCAGTATTACCGCACAAGTAACGAATGCCATACGGGAGGCAGTCATTTCTGGGGAATATGAACCGGGAAAACAATTGTCGGAGGCTGCTTTATCACAAGACTACGAGGTTAGTAGAACGCCTATAAGAGAAGCACTGAAACAACTGGAAAGAGAAGGGCTTGTGGAGATCATTCCACGTGTAGGTACTTGTGTAAGAAAACCAACGGAACAAGAACTTGATGAGCTTTTCACTGTAAAGGAAGCGTTAGAAGGTTTTGCAGCGGGACTTTTAGCAGAGACTCAGAACCCGGTAGCGATCAAACAACTTGAAGTAGCCGTTGCATTAATGGAAGTAGCCGCTCAGAATAACGATACAAAATTATACGCGGAAGCAAATGAACAGTTCCATGCAGCGATATTATCAGGTGCGGACAATTCTAAATTAAGCTATTTATTGAACTTAATGCTGAATCAAATACCCTACCAACGCTATGTCCAAATAAGTATCAATAATCCTGAACGTTTAAAAAAATCGCTGAAGGAACACCAAGGTATATTAGATGCAATTTTGACAGGAAGACGTGAAAAAGCTGAAAATACAATGAGACGTCACGTCGAAGCAAGTGCTAAAGGATTGAAAACGGGAATTGCCAAAAAAATGAGTGCGAGCTCAATTAACTAGGAGGAGAAACATTATGAAATTTGGAATATTTGCAAACCTATCAGGCCCAGGACGTCACGATGAGTATTACAAAGTATTGGACGAAGCGCGTGAGCAAGCGATTTATTGTGATGAAAACGGTTACGATTCTATTTGGTACACGGAACACCATTTTGGCCATGAGGGAAATGAGTTAATCTCTAACCCGCTTATGATGGGTGCAGATATTGCAGCTCGTACAAAAAATATTCGAATCGGCCAAGCCGCAAACGTTGCAACGTTTTGGCATCCACTACGTTTAGCAGAAGATATTGCGATGCTTGATCAGTTGAGTAAAGGTCGAGTAGAAGTAGGGTTGGCTCGTGGCTTGTACGGTCGAGAAGCAGCTAACTTAAACCCTCTAGCAGATCCGAAAAATAACGATCAAAACCGAGCATTATTTGAAGAGACACTGGAAGTTATGAAAAAAGCATGGTCTAATCGTTTCTTCTCTCACAAAGGTGAATTCTTTAAGTTCCCAGCAGACGGCTTGAAGTGGAAGCATCCGATGAGCCCAGCTACTCCAGAATTCATGGATATGGAAAAAGGCGAAATCAGCAAAATATCGCTAATGCCGAATACGTATGAAAACCGTATGCCAAATATTTGGCAAACAATTGATTCACCTCGTTCAATTGAAATTGCAGCTGAAACAGGAATTAACGGAATCTTCTGGATGCCGACTGTGAAAGAGTTAAAGCAACGGTTCGAGTTATACCGTGGAAAAGCTTCTGAAGCGAGAGGCATCGATGTGCCACTTGGTGAAGGAATCGCTCTTGTCCGTGATGTCTATGTGGCGGAGACGATGGAAGAAGCACGCGCGGATTTCGAAGAGGCTGTACTGAACACGTACCGCTGGATCTGTCACTGGAGAGGTCTCAGTAATTTACTTGATCCAGGTGAAGAGTTGAAAGAAGGTCAAGAACTAGACTTTGATTTCCTGTTTTCTAGAAACATGTTAGTTGGAACGCCAGAATATGTTGCAGAAAAGATTCAGGAACTCCAAGAAGAACTAAATCTAGAAAACTTGCTATTATGGACAAATCACAGCACATTGCCACATGAAAAAGTGATGAAAAGTTTGAAGTTATTTACGGAAGAAGTTATGCCGAAATTCGCAAAAACAAAATTGGAGGTAGTTTAATATGTTAGAAGTTCGCAAAGTATATACTGCAATAGAGGAAACACGCATGGAAGGTGGCAAACAATTAGATGCACCGATCAAAATGATCACCACGATGTTGGTTATGAAAAATCCCTGGGTTGAAAGAGGATTTGTAGAAGATCTCATGCCGGAAATTAATGAATATGCTCCTGAAATTGGAGAAATTTTAGTAGATGAATTATTTAAGCATATTGATTCCGCAGACGATGTGGAAGCATTCGGTAAGGCAGCGGTAGTGGGTGTTGACGGTGAAATGGAACATGCATCAGCATTCATCCATACATTGAAATTCGGTAACAAATTCCGCGATGCAGTAGGAGGCAAAAGTATCTTGCCATTTACGAACAAACGCGGAGGTGCAGGAACTCCCGTACTGATTCCAATGGTACACAAAAATGAAGACTCCAAGCGTTCTCATTTCTTGACATTCGAAGCGATGATTCCAGATGCTCCGCGTGCAAATGAAATCGTAGTGGCAATCAGTGTGTCGACAGCTGGCCGTCCATTCCCAAGAACAGGTGACCGTCATCAAGATATGGTTGAGATGGGTCTTGCCTAATGTCAAACATTACGTATGATCAAGAAACCACTTTATATGAAGAAACAGGAGTGGGAGAACCGCTAATTTTCATTCACGGTGTCGGACTGGATCATGCAATGTGGCAACAACAAGTGAATCGTTTGTCTGCTAATTATCGCGTAATTACATATGACATGCTAGGACACGGGGGATCTTCGCATCCACCCGGTCCCTATTCACTATCACAGTTTGTCGTGCAATTAGCCACACTTGTGAACGAGTTAAAACTGACAAACGTACATTTAGTTGGTTTCTCCATGGGAGCAATGGTTGCGCAGTCATTTGCCGCTAAGTTTCCGGATGAAATTAGAACCTTGACCATTATGAATTCGGTCGCCAACAGAACACCCGAGCAGAGAAAAGCGATTGCTGCGAGAGTTGAAAAAGTGAAAGAATTAGGACCACAAACTACTATCGAACCTGCAATTCAGCGTTGGTTCAATCAAGAGTTTCAGGAAAAGAATCCAAAGATTATCAATGAAGTGAGACACCGCCTCGAAACAAATAATGCTGACGGGTACATGGCGGCCTATACGTTATTTGCAACGGCGGATGAAGAAGTTTGGCAACAGCTGGAGGATATTACAGTTCCCTCGCTCGTCATTACAGGCGAATATGATGTGGGTTCAACACCAAAAATGTCGTGCCAAATACATGAAAAACTATTGAATTCTGAGTTGTTGATTGTTCCGGATACGAGACATATGTTACCCGTCGAAAAACCGGAGATCGTAAATCAGGCGATTCATTCATTTATCCAAAAGCATGTCAATTGAATGAAAGGAGTGTGCCAAGATGTCATTAAAAAGATATAAAATGTATGTCAACGGTGAGTGGATTGAATCGGAAAGCGGTAAATATTTCCCTAGCTATAATCCCGCAACGGGTGAGGCTTGGTGTGAAGTAGCGGAAGGCACCGAAGAAGATGTGAATCGGGCAGTGCAAGCAGCACACGAAGCTTTTCACCATTCAGAATGGGCTGAGATGACCTACACAGAACGTGGTAAACTCGTTCATAAACTGGGTGAGTTGATTTCGCAAAATATTGAAGAACTGGCAGAATTCGAAACGAAGGATAATGGGAAGTTACTTCGGGAAATGCGTGGACAACTCACTTATTTACCCGAGTTTTTCTATTACTATGCGGGGTTGGCAGATAAGATCCACGGCCAAACCATGCCGATAGACAAAAAGGATATATTTGCCTTCACGACGAGGGAGCCTTTAGGCGTAGTGGCCGCGATCACACCGTGGAATTCACCATTATACTTAACGACGATCAAATTGGCTCCAGCTTTGGTGGCAGGGAATACCATTGTGATCAAGCCGTCTGAAATGACATCCGCGTCTCTTCTAGAGCTGATGAAATATGTGGAAGAAGCAGGAATTCCAAAAGGCGTAGTCAATGTTGTCACCGGTTTTGGAATGCCAGTCGGCAATACGTTGACAGCTCATCCGCTCGTAAGAAGAGTAGCCTTTACAGGGGGCAGCGAATCAGCACGTCATGTCGTCAGGAATACAGCAGAAAACTTTGCGCAAGTATCCCTTGAACTTGGTGGAAAATCGCCGAACATCGTATTTGAAGATGCCGATCCTGAAAGCGCTGCAATGGGTATCATTGCTGGAATTTTCGGAGCATCCGGTCAAAGTTGTGTAGCAGGTTCTCGCGCATTACTCCACGTAGACATTTACGATCAAGTGCTTGACAAACTGGTGGAGCGCGTCAAACGAATTAAAATAGGAGATCCGCTCCTTGACGAGACTGAAATGGGTCCACTTGCTACGGAGGCACAACTTGAACGAGTGAAGGAATATGTGGGTATTGGTAAAGCGGAAGGCGGCAACGTTGTCATCGGTGGGAAGACTCCAGAAAATACGGAAACAGGTTGGTATTTTGAACCGACAATTATAGAACTGACTGATCATAATGCCCGAATTGTTCAAGAAGAAATTTTCGGTCCCGTGTTGAGCATCATCCCATTTAAAGATGAGGAAGAAGCGATTGCTTTGGCCAATGATACGGAATATGCCCTGGCCACAGGAATTTGGACTCGAGATGTCGCAAGAGCCCACCGTGTAGCAAAAGCCGTTCACGCTGGTATCATATGGGTGAATACATACAGAAGTATTTCTCCACTTATGCCAATCGGAGGTTCCGGACTAAGCGGTCACGGAAGAGAAAGTGGTTTCGATGCGATTTATGAATATACACAAAGCAAAGCGGTTTGGATCAACACATCCAGCGAACCTATGCCCGATCCATTCATCATGCGATAAGTCGAAGCGGGCCAGTAATATATAGAGAGAGGAGCAACCATTATGCATGTTGAAACAGCGATTCATTTGACGGATATAGCATTCGTGCGTCTCTGCAGTGATCGATTTGGGGTGAATAAAGGTGTCTACAACACAATTGATACGTTTTTCTATGATCGAGGATTTGAAGATATAGTGGAAAGACGTAAAAATGTGTTGGTCTTTCTTGAATATATTAAGCGAACTGGCAATGGCGAGGAGCAGCGTGTTAAATTCGGAAGTGGCGGGTTAAGCCTTAAAATCGAAGAATATTTAAAAGAAGAACACAAAATCATTCAAATCATGAAGTATCAATCCAATATAGCCACCACTAGCAGAAAGCAGGTAAACTAGATGATGATGAATAAATCGCTAGCATGCTTAAAAACGCAACACTTACTAATTAATGGTGAATGGGTGGAAACGAAAGAGTACACGGATTTGCATTCCCCGTATTCAGGTGAAGTGATTGCCCATATTGCTAAAGCGACAAAAAATGAAACAGATCAAGCAATCGAAACAGCTCTACAGATGCGTAGAGTGATGGCGAAAATGCCTGCTTATCAACGAGCGGAGATTTTGGAAAATTTAGTTTCTTTATTACATGAGCGTTCTGAAGAAGCAGCTGAAATCATTGCCATGGAAGCTGCAAAACCCATTGCAACAGCAAGAGATGAAGTACTTCGTACAATCGAGACGTATAAATTTGCAGCGGAAGAAGCCAAGCGTATTTACGGAGAGACTCTCCCGCTCGATGCGGCGCGGGGCGGAGTGAATCGTCTGGCCTACACTGTACGAGAACCACTCGGTGTAATTGGCGCTATCACACCATTCAATTTTCCGATGAACTTAGTAGCGCATAAAATCGGTCCTGCAATTGCCACCGGAAATACAATTGTTTTGAAACCAGCTGCGCAAACGCCATTATCTTCTTATTTTATTGCGGAATTATTATTAGAAGCAGGATTACCGGCAGGCGCGCTTAACGTTATCACAGGCGATGGCCAAGAAATTGGAGATCAAATTGTTACGGATGATCGAGTGAAAATGATTACATTTACAGGCAGTCCAGCAGTCGGTATTGGTATCAAAAATAAAGCGGGATTAAAGAGGGTAACTCTTGAGCTAGGTTCGAATGCAGCTGTGATTATTGACCAAGGTGTGGATCTAGATCAAGTCGTTTCTCGCTGCGTGTCAGGTGCATTCTCATTCCAGGGGCAGGTCTGTATTTCACTCCAACGCGTTTATATCCACGAAGAGCTATACGATGAATTCGTTTCGAAAATCGTAGAAGAAACAGAAAAGCTCGTAATGGGTGATCCGTTGCACGAAGAAACTGAAGTATCGGCTTTGATTTCTTCAAAAGACGTAGAGCGTACATTGAGTTGGATCGACGAAGCCAAAAGCCAAGGTGCAAACGTAGTTACAGGTGGAAAAGTACAAGGGAATATACTCTACCCTACTATTTTGACGGAAGCTGGTCCTCATCTGAAAGTTTCTTGCAATGAAGTATTCGCACCCATCTTAGTCATAGATAAAGTGAAGTCAGTAGAGGATGCGATCGAGCAAGTGAACGATTCGCGTTTTGGTCTTCAAGCAGGAATCTATACAAATGACATCCACACGGCACTATATGCAGCGGATGAGTTGTATGTAGGAGGCGTCATGATCAACGATATTCCAACTTTCCGAGTGGATAACATGCCGTATGGCGGCGTCAAGGAAAGCGGAAATGGAAGAGAAGGATTGAAATATGCGATCGAAGAAATGACAGAAATGAAACTAGTCGTTTGGAATCGCAACTAGGAGGCAAGGTTATGGCTTACTACACGGCATTTTTACACATGATTCAGCCTGAAAAAAATGCAGAAGTCTTACCGCGACATATCGAGTACTTGGATAGGCTCGATGAACAGGGGAAAATCTTTGCCCGAGGTCCTTTTGCCGATCAATCAGGGGGATTAATTATTTATCGAGCGGATTCATTTGAAGAAGCACTACAATTGGCGGAGGCTGATCCCCATGTAATAGAAAAAGTTCGTCGACTTGAGCTTAAAAAGTGGAATCCCATTATTAGTGAATTATAAAAGTGGGCTGGCTTTGCAATAGAAATAAAAGAAGTGAGATTTTTCCAATTAGCTTGTATGGTACATGGTAAACGACGAACGAAAGGAGTGCATCAATTGAATAGTCAGAATCAAGCATTACTCTTAATAGACCTACAAAATGAAGGTGGTACGTCCGCTGTTGAAGGAATGGATGAAATCATTAAAAAAACAGCCAATGTAATCAAAGTATGCAGACAAAAAAACATACCCATCATTTATACGCGTCATATCAATAGAGGCGATGGAATTGGACTTGCAAACTTAGAACCTGTTGATCAGAATGGGAAGCCGCTTTACTACAATACGAATACCGATTCGATTGATATCATCGAAGAGTTAAAAAATCAACCTGGCGATATCATTGTGGATAAGTACCGATACAGTGGTTTTCATGAATCCAGTTTAGACTTGATGTTGAAAAGCTTAAATATAAAGAACTTAATTGTAGGTGGAGTTCTAACAGATGTTTGTGTCCTTTCAACTGTAATGGATGCTTACTATCGTGATTATCAAGTCAATCTAGTGAAGGATATTTGTGGTACCACGACGGTTGGAGCGCATATGGCGGCAGTCTGTATGATGGGTAATTGGGTTTACGATATAAGTATTTTTGATGCGGATCAAATTTGCAATAAATTATTGGGGGAACCTTATCACGCTTGGGAATCTAGTATGCCGGATGAATTACAATTTACCCCGGACAATTTAAGAGAAGTGTATAACAAGTTAACAGCTAACTGTACTGTATGAACAAATTAGGCCTCACGTTATGGTGCCCGAATTTCATAGAGCCGTTTAAGCTCAGCCGGAAGTGTAGAACTTTTACCATTCAGGTAAATCGTTAAAAAAGGGGGAAGATTATGAAGTCTATCGAAACAGTAAAGGCCGAGGTAGGCGTAACGGTAGAGGCAGATGCTCTAACACAGCGAAACAACCAGCTAGATGCTACTACGGTAGAACATTACGCGACTGAAGAAGTTCCTATGAGTCAAAGAAATATTGGATTTTTTGACATGGTGGCGATTTGGGTTGGGGCCAACTCAAATAATGCCTCTTGGTATGTAGGAGGAACAGTAGCTGGAATGGCGTTTGCAGGGGCGATTGGCGTCACGTTAATTTCCAATCCTATCGCCTATCTTATATTAGCACTCGTTGGATATATGGGTTTTAAGGTAGGGACATCTACCATGGCTTTGACCAGACCCGCTTTCGGAGTGAGAGGAAGTCTTCTCCCGACGGTACTAAACACCATTGTATTTCTTGGATGGGCAGTAGTTAACACATTTATCGCTGTGATCTCCATGAGTTTTATTTTAAAAGACTTATTTGGTTGGTCAGCGTACGGTGAGCCGGGAAGTGTAGGACCGATGATAGCGGGTATCGTTTTCATGAGTTTGTTGAACTTTGTGGCGGTATCGCTAGGGAGAAATTCCATTAAAATTGTTGAGAGAATCGGTATGGCATTAGTTCTTGTGTTAGGTATTTGGATTACTGTTGTCGTATTGAAAACGCATCCACTGTCAGCCATCATGAATTGGAGTGCGCCAGCAGATTCGGTTATACCAGTTGGAAAGGCTGTAGATATTATGGCTGCGTTCAGTTTGGCATGGGTGTTAGGAATTGCTGAATTTACAAGATATACACGCTCAGCAAAAACAGCGACTGTCGCTCCGCTCGTAGGCGCGTATCTTTCCCTATTATGGTTTGCGTTTATCGGAATCATTGCCACAATCGGTGCAGCGCTAAGCACGGGAATTTATGATCCGGAAAATTCGGACCCTAGTTCTATTGTAACTAATCTAGGTCTCGGATCATTTGCATTAATTCTCATCGTAGTAGCATGTGTGACAACCAATGTTGTAAACTTGATGGCAGCAGGGATTTCCATCACGAATGTGACGAAAAAGATCAAGCCTTTGCACTCTATTTGGATGGTAACCGTCTTAGCAGGATTTTTAATGCTAATACCACTATTCCTAGCTAGTTTCTTGGATACATTTATGGGCTTCTTGGAATATATCGGAATGGTTTTGAGTGCATTGCTAGGAATATTGGTAGCTGACTATTTCATTGTGAGGAAGCGCTCATATGATGTACGGGAATTCGAGAAAACAGGAGGAGAATACTGGTATTACAAAGGCGTGAATCTAAAAGCCGTGGCTGTTTGGGCCTTTGGTGTAGTTTTCTTCTTAGTAGTCAGTAACTCACATTTCCTCAATAATTCAGTAGGCGCTGTGTATCCAACCATTCTTGTTACGGCAGTGCTTTATAGTCTCGTATCTTTGATAGGTAAGAAACCTCGTTTAACATAAGAAGAACTAGTAAATAATCTATATTGAAAAAGGAGAGATAGATAATGGGAAATATTGAAAAACAAGATCTTTTTAAGCAAATCATGGGGAATTATCCGACGGGAGTTACCATCCTGACTACGACGAATGAAGATGGAACGCCTGTAGGGTTAACAGTTAACTCATTCGCTTCTGTCTCATTAGATCCACTCATGGTGTTATGGTCAATCGATCATAAAGTATCATCATTGGAAGCGTTCACAAAAGGTGGGAAATTTGCTGTTCACGTATTGGCTGGCGAGCAACAAGAGCTATGCAAAACATTTGCAAGCAAAGTGGAAGACCGTTTCGCTGATTGCCAATGGGCGCTTTCTGAAAATGGGCTACCAATTATTGAAGGAGCTTTTGGAGTATTTGAATGTAAGACATTCCAAACTATTGAAGCGGGTGATCATACCATTTTAATTGGTGAAGTACTGGACTTGCAGGCCGACACAACGAAAGAACCGATGCTGTATCACCGCAGATGCTTCGGCTCAGTTCCTCCTGTATTTTATGAGCCAGTTCACTCACCTTCTTAATAGTGATGTAAATAAAAAACCAAGACTTTTTCCGAAAAGTTTCTTGGTTTTTTATTATGGTAGCAGATTTTTTAGGTTCTACCGGAGCTTCGAAAACAGTAATTATAGAGTCAAAAAAGTACCTGCGCTACAAATCCACCATGAATAGAAAACGATTCATGAAAGTTTCGTACGCAGGTACTTTTGTTATTGAGCGATTTGCGTGTTCTTTTTCTGTGAAAACCCGCCGAGGAATAATTTTCCGTGCGGCATACATTTTTGTATGATGATTGAAACGAAGATGGGAATAAACAAACCGAAGGCCGTGAAGCCGACAATCCCATACGTAAAGTAATCATTTAATAAAATATCCGTGAAGATATGTAAATACATGATCGTTAAGGAATGCTTTTCGATTTTCTGTAGCCAATTTAACGATAACTTGGCTACTATGAGTTGGAACGCACCGACTAACACCAGTGTGAAAGAAAGCGGGATGATCAAGTCTAAAAAGAAATGGTCATAGCGTAAAAACTTCATGCTCAAGTGATAGTCAATGACGTGATAGTTGTCTAAAGATATAGCTGTGAGACTAATAAGCAACCCCGTAACTAACCATTTTTTCGGAATGTTCATCCAAAAATTCTTCAAATAATAGCCGAGTGAAAAATAGACGACTGCCATAAGTGCAACATCGATGTTCCAAATCATTGGGATCGTTTGCGCTGCAGTAGATGGAGCACCGCCAATGACACGCATCGCGAACAAGCTTTCAAGGTGGGCAACACTATAAAAAACAGCTAAAATAATGAGTTGTTTTGAACGGCTAAAGTATTTTGTCATCCATAAGAAAAACAAGTATGTAAAGAATAGAGTCGTAACAAACCAGAAAACACCATAGGCACCACGTACAAAACGTCCTCCAACAATAAGGGTCCATATATCATGAACGTACCATGACCAATCGAAATTCCCTGAACCAATCTCGATCCCATAACGAATCAGTGTAATACTTACTAGGAAAAACAAATAGGGGACAATCAACTGCATAAATCGTTTTTGAATCGATTGTTTCATGAAGCCTTTCTCGATGACAGGCTTAAAAAACAAACCGCTTAAAATGAAGAAGGCTGGCATGTGAAACCAGTAGATATATTTAACGAGTGGGAAATCCAACTGCCCAGGATAATGTCCAATCACGACGAGAATCATCAAAAAACCTTTGGTGACATCTACCCAAGATAAACGTTTTTTATTCATAATTCGGCTCCTTCAGAAAACTATCGTATTTCCATTGTACAGCTTTTCGACATCGTAGAAGAGAATGTAACAAAAATGACTTGAGAATGTAAGCTAAATGGAAATACATAGGTGTATTTTAATGATTTATTACGGTTGACTGAATAGTATGTATACATTGACGTACTGCTGAAGAAAGGGCCTGCGCTAGAAACCACGTGAAGTATACTTCTGACGTGCATTTCAAACGCAGATGCTCTTTCATCTCTCTTGTTCTCGCGCAAATTCCATAAACATCCGTAATTTCGTTGCTGCTTTTCCATAGACGGTTTCTCTATCGTAATCTCCTTGTTCATTCGGATGTCCTGCGGGTATACCCGTTAAAATTTCTATTCCTTCTTCAATCGTTCGTACTTTATAAATATGGAACTGTCCATCGCGAACGGATTCAATGACTTCATCATTCAACATCAAGTTTTTCACATTTTGATGGGGGATGAGTACGCCTTGTTTGCCTGTTAGTCCTTTGTTTTTACATACATTATAAAAGCCTTCAATTTTCTCATTTACGCCACCAATTGGCTGGATTTCCCCGTTTTGATTGACCGAGCCAGTGACAGCTAATCCTTGATGGATGGGAATTTCCGCCAGGCTTGAGAGAATAGCATACAATTCTGTGCTGGATGCGCTATCACCATCCACACCACCATAGGATTGTTCAAAAGCGATATGCGCAGTCAATACCAACGGATACTTTTGGGCGAACTTTTGCCCTAAATATCCTCCCAATATATACACGCCTTTGTTATGTGTATTTCCGCTCATCTGGCTTTCTCTTTCAATATTGACAAAACCTTTCTTACCCATAAACGTGGTAGCCGTAATGCGTGATGGTTTGCCGAAATGATATTGCCCTAAATCATAGACGGCCAGGCCATTAACTTGTCCGATTTTCTCTCCTGTCGTATCAATCAGTATACTTCCTTCATCAATACTCGCTTGAATTTTCTCTTCATATAAATTCGATCGATATCTCTTTTCCTGAATGGCTTTTTCGATATGTTTGGCCGTAACTAGGTCGTCTCCCATGATGCCTGCCCATGCATCCGCTTCATAAAGTAATTCTACTTGTAAATTAAAACGTGTGGATAATTTGTATTGATCGCCAGCGACACGCGAACTGTATTCAATAATTTTTGCGACAGCTGAAGAGTCAAAATGTCGAAGTCCATATTTTTTGCCATGTGTATGAATGAAACTAACCAACCCTGCAATATTCTCTTGGTTGTATTTCATTTCCACATCAAAGTCTACGCGAATTTTAAACAGTTTACGGAAATCTTCATCGTGATGATAAAGTGCTTGATAAATGTCCATGTTCCCAATAATAATCACTTTTACGTCAAGTTGAATCGGATCTGGATTTACTGAAGCGGTAGCAATGACGCTGGCATGTTCACCTATATTCTCAATTTGTAATTTATGAATTAATAATGCCCTTTTTAAACCTTCCCACGCTTGGCTTTTCGAAAAAATATCTTTCGCTTGGATCAGAAGATACCCTCCGTTTGCATTATGCAAATAGCCGGGTTTTATTTTAGTAAAATCCGTGCTCATGACACCCATTCGATTTTCATATTCCACCTTGCCCATTAGGTTATAAAAAGTCGGGTTATCTGCAGAAATAACGGGCATGCCTGTAGTTTCACTGTGATCGACGAGTACATTTATCGTATATTTTTTTAATGCTTGATTTTCGTCATTGAACAGTCTGCCTAGTTGTTTGTCTTCTTTTGTAGTTGGAGTGGATAAAAAAATTTGGAAATTATTCTTGAGATCTTTTCGAACCGCTTTTATATAATGAATCACTTCAGGACAGTCTTTGTAGATCTTTTTTACTTCATCAATATGAAAATCGATTGTCGTAATGGCTGTTTGATGATCAAAGCCTGCCAATGATTTCTTCAAATCTTGTTCAAAACGGAGGATAGATTCTGTCGCTTCCAATATAATTTCTTGTAATTTGACAGAGTTACTTTCAATAGCTGCCCGTTGTTCTTCAGTTAATTTCTTATATGCTTCCTCGCTTATAGGATTTCCGTCTTCACCCATCGGTATTGTCGCGACCGTGGAATCAGACTGTTTTAGTAGAAAGCCGTTCTCAGCAGCTATTTCATTCGTACGTTTATACACTTGATCAACTTGGTCTTTATATTTTCGAATGATCGATGAACGGTTCTTGAGTCGGTTTTCTTCGTTAAAAGCTGTGGGAATATCAACTTGTAAATCTTTCAACAAGTCTTCCATGGACTTTTGAAGTTGTTTTCCCAATCCTACGGGGAGTCTTAGTACTTTTGGTTTGTACTCGTCCTCAAAGTTATTTACATAACACCAGTCAAATAGGGTAGCTTCTTTCTCCGAAAAGTCATGAACGACCGTATTGACAAAAGATGTTTTCCCGACTCCCTCTATTCCCGCGACATATAGATTATATCCGGGTTTATTTACGTGTAGGCCAAAGTTCATCACGGAGCGTGCACGTTTTTGTCCGACGATATTTGTGAGCTTTTCTACATGTTCAGTTGAATCAAATGGAAGTGAAGAGTAGTCTACGATCTTTTTTAATTGTTCAGGTCGTAACTCTGCTTTCGTTTTACTAAATGAATCATGGTAATTTGCCAATTAAACTCACCTCACTCAATATTTTTCCCTATTCAATACATACCCTTAATGAAGGCAGTACACGCAGGAATCAAATAAAAACTTTTGCATAGAGAATAATAGGTGGAAAATGCGATTGAAAATCGCCTAGCCTGACAAAAATGTACGTTCATTGCGCTATGTCTGATCAAGCTAAGTAGGGAAGTCAGACGGAACCGATCTTTCTAGAGACGTGTCTATAACGAAAAGCACCTTTACCTCGTAATGGGAGGAAGGTGCTTTCATTTTTAGAACGCTTATTCATCAATCAATATACTGCAACCCAGCCCTCAGGTGTAACGAAAATCCGAAGAGCTACTACTTGGCGATCCGCTGCCAATGTGAAATAATGACGAATGTTTTCTGGTACAGAAATTAAATCACCTGGATCTAGATGCACTTCAAAAAAGCGCTGATCTTTTCCTTGAATAACGAATACACCATGACCACTGACGATAAAACGAACTTCGTCATCGGTATGATGATGCTCCCGCTCGAAGTTCTTCAACATTTCCTCGATATTCGGTGTGTCTTTAGATAACGAGATGACATCTGCCGCTTTGTAGCCACGTCGTTCAGAAATTGCATCAATATTTGATTTGAAAGCGTGGAGAATCTCTTCTTTTTCAGAATCCGTCAGATTGAACTTTTCCCGGAGATGTGCAGGTAATT
Source organism: Sporosarcina sp. P16b (assembly GCF_002743065.1). Taxonomy (NCBI): domain Bacteria; kingdom Bacillati; phylum Bacillota; class Bacilli; order Caryophanales; family Caryophanaceae; genus Sporosarcina; species Sporosarcina sp. P16b. The sequence goes on from NZ_PDYO01000009.1 coordinate 42,997, forward strand.
GGTCAATCGGCCAGTGTTCATAAATAACTTCTTGTTGGGTGAGGAATTGGGCAACTTCCTGTTGTCCTTCAATCACTTCGTTCGACCCTTGAATCGTAATCGTTGCCATAGTAGTAGTCGCTCCTATCTATTTGAAATTATAATTGTGCTTTCACGATGTCGATACAGTCCGTAAATACTTCAAAGCGCGAATACGGAATGTCCAGTTTCTCGCAAGTTTCTGCTAGGAAGTCCCTCGCAATGACTACATCAGCCAATTTTGCGGCTTCAAAGTCTGTTACCGAATCACCGATGACAATGCGTGTCTGTTGCTGATCTGATAGCTTACGCATGATAGACGGTTTACAGCAACCACAATCTTGCTTCGTGCAGTGCGCATCACAAGCATGCGGATAATGAATCCTAATTCGTTCTTCGTCAAATGTCGCTTCATTACAATAAATTTGATCAAAAGGTCCAAAAGGCTCCAGCATAGGATGAACGAAGAAATCGATTCCGCCACTGACAATATAGAGTGGAATATTCTGTTCCCTCGTAAACTGTACAAACTCGCTGAATCCTTCTCTAATTTCCGCATCCCGTAAGACGAAAGAAATGATATCCTTTTGTAGCGAACTTGGAATGAACGAAAACAGTTGCCTGACCCCATCTTGGATCGAGATGTTTTGTTGTAATATATCATCTGTTATCTCTTTCCAGCCAGGCACTGCAAATTCTTTCATAATGCTGATAATATTATCTTTTTTCGTAATCGTCCCATCAAAATCACAGAAAATTACTACGTTACTCATCGTTCACCCTCCACTTTACTTAACGTCAATCGTGCCCCATTGATCCAATGCGAGCCGCAAGGGGCTGGAAGTTTTTGCAGCTTCTTGTAACGGAATTTGATGAACACTTGCATCGATTGCTGCGCGGAAAGCTTGTGCACCAGGTGTTGGACCATCGGGGTGCCCAAAAATCCCGCCTCCCGCATTGATGACCAGGTTGTCACCGAAGTCTTCAAGCAACTGTGGGACCATTCCTGGATGAATTCCGGCAGAAGGCACCGCAAACGTTCGCTCAAATCCATTATCTTTTATTAACTCCTCATTAATCCCCAGTGCATCTACGCGTGAAATCGCCACATTGCCATATGGACTCGGGAAGAGCGAGAGGTCACCACCAACGAGACGCGTCAACTTTCCAACAAGCAAAGGATAGGAAAATCCACTGCCAGCTTGACCTGCGAGCACACCGGATAATGCGGAGTGGGCGAGAATCGGTAATCCGATATTATCGTTTTCCCGTAGTGATTGTAGCGTATCCAGACCATAGCTATGCACATTGAATAATAAAGCGCTTGCGCCTAGTTCAGTTGCGCGTTCTGCTTTATCATGCAATTCATGGGATCTCCCTGATAAATTGACGGCATATAAAGCGTGTGCGCCTGTTTTCTCGTAATGATGCGTGAGAATGTCTTTAGCAGTAGTTACGCGTTGATAAAAAGGTGTTAATTCATTTTCGAAAAGAATTTCATCGTCCTTGATCAAATCGATACCACCAGCTAATAATTCTTGGAGTTGAGTGGAGAAAAAGGATAAATCCCGTCCCATCACTCCTTTGAAGATCGCTTTCAATAGCGGTCGATCGTAGACACCGAGCTTTTCTCGAATACCCTTAACACCAAAGCGTGGGCCAGGGAATTGTGCGAGTAATGAATGATCAAACTGCAAATCAATCAGTTCATACCCTTCGAAAAAGGATAATTTTCCGTAGACCGTAGTAAAGATTGCGGGTAGGTCTGCTGAAAAGTTAGCCGACGGATAAAAAATCGTCACAGTGTCTTTCTGCTCGCCTTTGACAACAGATACCAATTCGCCTTTATGATGTTTCAATTGTTGCTGCTCAATATGGGGGATATCGGTCCATGAACCAATCGTTAACCCAAGCGCATGTTGTTCTGCAATTTTTTCCTGATTCGGATGAGTGGGGAATAAATAGGTTGCTGTAACGCCCATCGAATTGCCTCCTCTACTATTTATCTAGTTGCTTGAAACCAATGACTCAATTGTTCTAGAGAATGAATATGTTTTCGCTCCATAATCATATATTTACCTAGTGCTAAGACCTCTTTTCTAGCCGCCATGCGCAAGTCTTCATCTTGTTCTGTATTCATGTCTGGAATTTGTGCAATACTGATCGCCCGTCGTACTAGTTCGCATCCTGCATAGCCAATGATATCAGTAAAGAGTTCTTCCATAATAATCGTGTAAAATCCATCGACTTTCGTATAGCGTTCATGTGTACTGGTCTGCCATAGGTTTGAAAATGTTTCCGCAAATGCATACCAAGTTTCTTTTGCTTGCTCAAAACGCTTTTCTTTATAGTTGGGGAAGGCAATCCCGTTCAAAAATAGGTTCGCGATGAATTGTCCAAGGTCAAAACCAAAAGGACCGAAAAGTGCAAACTCCGTATCGAAAATCACTGTTCGGTTATCTCCTGTGAAAATTGCACCGCTATGCAAATCACCATGAATAAGGCCATCCGCTTTTGTCATGAATTTATGTTTCAGTTGAGCTACTTCGAGTAATAAGCGCTGGTCTTGACTAAGGAATTTTACTTCGTTGCGCATACCATTCTCACACTCATTGGTCTCGTGGTCACTATAGGGCCAATCAAACACCAATTGCTCAGTCAACTGTCGCATTCCAGGGTTTGCTAATCGTGCTTGTAGCTCTTTTTTAATGGGCGAGGGCATATAGAAATCAGACGTTTTAAACAGCACCTCAGCAGTCATCTTGCCGATGTCTGTCGCAAAGCGAGCGGACTCACTTCCATTGATTAATGCAGTTCGACCTACTTCAAGCGGAAGCATATCTTCCATCACAACGATCGCCAACACTTCATCCAAATGTAAGACAGAAGGCACGCTTTTCGGAAGGATTTCATCGTATACCTTCATCACTTCCGCTTCAATACGTACGCGGTCAAGTGGTAGAGGCATCGATTCGCCAACAACTCGTGCGTATGGAACTGCTTGCTTAAAAATGATGGACTTATATTCATTTTGTAGTCTATATACGTGATTGATCTTGCCATCACTTACTTCGATAACGTTTATGTCTCCAGGTTCAGGAAAAAGACCTAGATTTCTCACATACTGTTTGATCTCCTCGATTTCTAAAAAACGATATGTAGTATAGTTCTGTTCATTGACAAATACGTCCATCCATACGACCTCCTGTAATATAAAAAAAGACCAATCCATTAACGGAAAGATCTGTAACAAACAAATGACTCTCTCATTATTTGGTAAATGTAGCCTGTATGCCGAGTTCTCTAGTTGTGTTATTGACTGTAAATCCTACTAAACATGTAGAAATTATCACACGAATCAAATAGTTTGTCAATTAACTTTAAAAATATTCGAATTAGTTGTAGTATTATGCTATTGAAGATGTGAAGATAGGAGCTTGTTTACATATGATAAAACGACAGCCTCGCTTTCGACGAGAGGATATATTGGAAAATATACGAACAGAAGAATTCGATGTACTTGTAATAGGAGGCGGCGTGACGGGAGCAGGTATAGCGCTTGATGCAGCGAGTCGAGGACTAAATACGGTGTTAGTAGAAATGCAGGACTTTGCGGCTGGAACGTCTAGTCGCTCTACGAAAATGATTCATGGGGGATTGCGTTATTTAAAGAACCTCGAGTTTAAAATCGTTTCACAAACTGGACAAGAACGTGCAGTAGTGTATGAAAACGGACCACATGTGACGACTCCTACATGGCTGTTGTTGCCCATTTATAAAGGAGGGACGTTTGGTAAATTTAGCAGTTCAATTGGTTTGCGTGTCTATGATACATTAGCCAAAGTAAAGAAATCAGAACGTAAAAGCATGTTATCAAGAAAGCAGACACTTCGTGATGAACCAAAGTTGAATCCAACAGGTCTCCTCGGTGCAGGGAAATTCGTAGAGTATCGATCAGACGATGCACGTTTAACGATTGAAGTAATAAAAGAAGCTGTTCAGTACGGAGCATCGGTTTTAAATTATACAAAAGTGACGAAATTCGTTTATCATGACGGCAAAGTGGCGGGTGTTGAAACGGTTGATCAGCTAACAGGAAAATCCCGAATGATTTTCGCTAAAAAAGTGATCAATGCAGCTGGTCCATGGGTTAATGAAGTGCGTCACAAAGATGCAGAGCCTGATCAAAAACAACTTCATTTAACTAAAGGCGTTCATTTGGTCTTTGATCAACGGGTCTTTCCTTTAGAACAAACGATTTATTTTGACACACCGGACGGGCGCATGGTGTTGGCGATTCCGCGCAACGGCAAAACATACATAGGAACAACCGATACAGATTATCGAGGAAGTTTGACGGAGCCGCAGATTACACAGGCAGATAAAGACTATTTGCTTAACGCCATTCATTTTGCTTTTCCAAAACTGGAGATTAGCGAAGAACAAATTGAATCGGGTTGGGCGGGTCTTAGACCACTTATACAAGAAGAAGGAAAGAGCGTTTCGGAGATATCCCGAAAAGATGAAATGTGGGTCTCAGATTCAGGTTTATTAACGATTGCTGGCGGAAAGTTAACAGGGTATCGCAAAATGGCGGAAATGATTGTCAATCGTATCGCTGCAGATCTTAAAACTTCATATGGCAAAAAAGTTCCGTCTTGCCGTACAAAAAAGCTACCTATTTCAGGTGGTCATGTAGGTGGTTCCAAAGGATTTGAAGCCTTTGTTAAGAGAAAAGTGAAAGAAGGAATGAGCCTAGGATTATCCGAGCAAACAGCTTATGCACTCGTCACCCATTATGGATCAAACGTCGATGAGTTATTCGGCGTCATCCAAAACGGAAAGGCTGATGCACGAAGAGCCAACTTACCGATTGAAATTTACGCACAAGCGTGGTATTCCCTTTCAAAAGAATTCGTTTGTACACCTGTAGACTTTTTCTGGAGACGAACGGGCGCATTGCTCTTTGACATCGACTGGGTCGATCAATGGCAAGAGCCTGTCATTGATTTCCTAGCTGTTCAACTTGGCTGGTCAAGTGCCGTGAAGAAAAAAATGACCGAAGAGTTAGAGCGTACTAAACAATTGTGTAAGGGAACACTAATCGAAGAAAAAATACAATCATAAGTCTGCAACCTCTGCCAAAGTGGAACGGTAGAGGTTGTTTATTTTTTTGTTCGATTGCCTATAATACGAAGGAAATAAAAAATCATCATTTTTAAAAATTTACAGTATGTTTTTTAAAAATCTGCTCATTCTATTGTCAGAAGGAGGTGGACAACATGCCAAACAACAGTAATTCAAACCAACTATTAGTGCCAGGTGTACAACAGGCGATCAACCAAATGAAGGAAGAGATCGCAAACGAATTCGGTGTAAACCTTGGACCAGACTCCACATCGCGTGCCAACGGATCCGTCGGCGGAGAAATTACAAAGCGATTAGTGCGTCAGGCTCAATCTCAAATGAACGGTTATACGAAGTAATCGGTTCTATCACCCAGATTAGCATGTGAAAAATCAATGTCACTATACGCTTTGATTTCTCAAAAACGAAAAGGCGACGATTCATTCAAATGTGAATGGATTGTCGTCTTTTTTGTGATGATAGAGACATTTTGACATTAAAATAAATAGTCGGAAGAGACACGATTGAACTAAAAAAGAATAGAAAATATGCTACATATCCATGAGGGCGACCATGAAACGTTACATAGTTGAAACTATATAAAATGATGAATAAGGTTGAATAATAATACTGGTATACCGTCTTCTGTAAACAGGTTAACTGTTCAGATACTGGTGTACTAAATATAAAACTATTGGGGGTTGTTCAAATGAAACGCTGGATACGGTTTGTAGTCGTTGTCCCGTTTGTTCTTTCTTCCGATACTACACCGAAGGTCATGAACAGTATTCCAAGCATTGCAAAAAAGCACAAGACTTAATAGCCACTGGTAAAATAAAAATTACAAGTAGATCTTCTCACCAAGGGTGAAATTATTTTCCACTTTTGCATATTTTCTATCCTTCATATAATCTTCAGAAACACCCGCTACCATTCAGGGGACTTTTCCTTCATAATGAATAGTATAGGCAGGTGTATAAATGAAGAAATTACTACTAGTATTACTCATCTGTTTGGGGATCTATGCAGTTGTTACTCAATGGAATGATGTGCAACAGATAGATGACAATTGGAGTGCATCTTCTGAGGCAATGATTCTTTTGAATGCAGATACAGGTGAGGTGTTATATGAGAAAAACAGCAAAAAGTCCTTACCGATTGCTAGCATGACCAAATTAATGACGCAATATATCGTGTTGAACACGATCAAAAATGGCACGATTTCCTGGGAAACTATCTACCAGCCAAGTCCCACCGTTCTAAATATGGCACAGTTTGCGAGTGCTGCGAAACTAGGCATGCAGGCCAATGAAAGCTACACAGTACGTGAATTATTTACTGCGATGACGATCATTTCAGCGAATGATGCGGCCCTTGCTTTGGCTGAAATGGTGGGTGGAACGGAAGAGGAGTTCGTTGCCATGATGAATGAACAAGCGCGCGCGTTTAAACTAAAGAAAACGGTTTTCTTTAATCCACATGGCTTGGATGGCGATTATTTAGGTAGAGGCGAGGGGAAAAACAACTTGGCTTCCGCTAAAGACCTGGCAATTATTGCGGATCGACTCATTCAAACGCATCCCGAAGTATTGGAATTTACTAGTATGACACACTTCATGTCTACACAAGGAGTAAAGATGTGGAATACGAATCTTCTATTGCCTGGTATGCGTATGCAAATGAATGGCGTGGATGGATTAAAGACTGGATATACGGATGCTGCTGGTTCTTGTTTTACAGGAAGCGGGGTATTCAATGGAGAACGCGTAATTTCCGTATTAATTGGAGTAGAGGAAGTAGACGGCGATACAATAGAACCGCGTTTTAATGTGACACGGGAAATGATGGAGCGCTATGCGCAGTGATGGTTCACTACGATCCGTTTATGGATGCAAAGATGCCCATTACTACCGATTGGATAATAGAATGATGAACACCAAATGAAAATTCAAACAAGACTGCACTAGAAACAATGATTGTTTCTAGTGCAGTCTTGTTTTATAAAGCTTGTAGTTATTGCTGGATACTACTCATACCTACTAATTCTTCCGTCGCCGCCTGTATTCCTGCTTTCATCAGTTTCACCATTTCCGTTAACTGTGTAGTTGAAGTAGCGAGAGGTGGCATCAGGACAATGACGTCGCCGAGCGGCCTAGTCAGTAAACCGAGCTCTCTCATTTTAAGCGTAGCGCGGTAAGCGACACGGCTTTCTAGTGGGAAAGATTCTTTAGTGTGCTTGTCTTTGACGATTTCAATTCCGCACATCAAGCCACATTGTCTAACATCTCCCACATGCGGAAGTTGCTGAATATTCACTAGCAATTCTTTAAGTAAGGCAGCTTTTTCCTCTGCTTGCTTCACTAGTTGCTCTTTTTCGAAAATCTCCAAGTTCGCTAATGCCACTGCACATCCCAGCTGGTTCCCCGTGTAGGAGTGTCCGTGGAAGAATGTTTTCATTTCTTCATATTCTCCGTAAAACGCATTGTAAATTTCTTCGGTCGCGAATGTAGCAGCGACTGGCAAATAGCCTCCTGTAAGTCCTTTTGCTACAGTCATTAGATCAGGCTCTATGTCTTCATGCTCGACAGCGAACATTTTCCCAGTACGTCCGAAACCGGTGGCTACTTCGTCGACAATTAGTAATACGTTAAATTCTTTGCATAATTTTTCCACGCCCTTTAAATAACCTGCTGGCATCGTATTCATTCCGCCGGCTCCTTGAATCATCGGCTCAAGCACCATTCCTGCGATTTCTTCATGACGTTCTTCAAATAGCAAACGCAGTTGACGTAGGCTTTCATCTCGCACGGTATTCGCATCACCTGAAGGGTGGCGGTAAACTGACGGGAACGGGATGACGAGCGCATCAAATAATAGGGAAGTATAGACTTTGTGATACAGTTCAATAGACCCGACACTCATCGTACCGACCGTATCGCCATGATATCCATTGCTGACAGTTACAAAACGCGTTTTTTTCTCGAGGCCTTTATTCTGCCAATATTGATACGCCATCTTCACCGCTATTTCAACAGCCGTCGCGCCGCTGTCGGAGTAAAATACACGCGTCAATTTTTCAGGTACTAATTCCACTAATTTCTCCGCCAGCAGAATCGAAGGTATATTTGCAGCACCGAGTAACGTCGAATGCGCAATGGACTGCAGTTGTGTTTGAATCGCGTTGTCTAGCTCTTTTTTTCGGTGACCGTGTACATTTAGCCACAAAGAAGAATAGCCGTCCAAATACGTTTTGCCATGTATATCCGTAACGGTCACACCTTCGCCACTTGCGATGATCAACGGATCTTTTTCGTAATCCGACATCTGCGTAAACGGTAGCCACATATATTGCTTACTTTTCTCGAGCAACTGATTTGCTTCCACTTGGTAACGCCTCCTCTAAAATTGAATAATCCCATTCTTCGTAGCATGTCTTTTTCTTTTCCGAATCACTTAACGTTTCTTGAATGTCTTTCTGATAAGGAATGACCCCAATTACTGGAACACCACTCATCCTATAGATCATTTCCACATTATCTTGGATGATGTTGGGGGAGTCTTGCGCCAAATCATTGAATAAAAGCCCTGCGATGCGAATGCCTCTTGCTTTCATTGCTTCGATTGAAAGGAGTGTATGGTTTATCGTCCCCACTCCTGCTCGTGCCACTACTACAACAGGGGCCTGCAGTTCCTCCATCCAGTCGATCATGCAACAGCCTTCAGAAGTGAGCGGAACATATAGCCCTCCAGCTCCTTCTATTACAATTCCGTCATTACTACTGCAAAGTTTCTTCACGGATTGAGTCAATTTGTCTGTATCAATTTGTACATTTTCCAACCTAGCTGCTAAATGAGGCGAGCAAGGCGTAGTAAATAAATAGTCGGGATGTAGTTGCTCTCTACCAGACGCTAGCCCATACGTCATACTATCTGGCGCCGCAATGCGTTCATTGTGTATAACTGCTCCCGTTTGGACTGGTTTAAATGGTATGAAATGCCGACCGTTTTTAGATAAAAAATCACTGAGTAACACAGTGGCTACGGTTTTTCCTACATCGGTATCTGTTCCGGTAATGAATAATATCGACACATTGTACGCTCCTTTAAAAAATATGCGTTAACTAAGTTCTGAATTATGTTAACATATATTTGTAGAGACGACAATAGAAAGTAGGAGGATCAGAAAATGAAACCAAAGGAAATTGTGTTTTGCGCATTATTTGCAGCATTGATGGGGGTAGGAGCGAACATTGCACCACTGTTGACGATCGGAGGGGTGCCAGTCACACTTCAATTACTATTTGCTATTTTGGCAGGGGGATTACTAGGCAGCCGAATGGGCGCCTGGTCTATGTTTGCTTATTTATTTATTGGGTTGGCAGGCGCGCCGATATTTGCCCAATTTAAGGGAGGCCTCGGCAGTTTCCTCAGCCCGACGTTCGGTTACATTATTTCTTTCATCTTTGTAGCGTATATCGTAGGCAAATTCTTCGAGCGTAAACCGTCGTGGATCAGTTACGCGGGGGCAGGTTTTCTTGCGATAGCGGGTAATTACATAATCGGCACAAATTATATGTATTTTGCCTATGTATACTGGGTAGAAGCGCCTGCAGGCTTCAGTTATGTACTAGCATGGTCTTGGATGGTTGCTTATTTACCACTGGATATCGGGGTGACAATTCTGTCTATCATATTGATTCCAAGACTTCAGAAAGCTATCAAATACCAGCCCCTAGGCAAGCGTTTAGCATAAAAAAATATACCTGTGTAGGAACGATTGAACAGTTCTCACGCAGGTATATTTGTACATTACACCATCAAAAATCCACCGCTCACACTAATGCACTCACCATTCACAAAACTCGAGTCATCTGAAGACAAGAACGCTACAACCGAAGCTACTTCCGCGGGGTCACCCATACGACCAGCAGGCGTTAACATCGTCGCCATTTTCTTCACGTCTTGCGGCAAATCCTTCGTCATATCCGTATTAATCTGACCTGGCGCAACCGCATTGACCGTAATCTGCTTCCTACCGTTTTCTTTAGCTAATGTTCTCGTCAATCCAAGCACACCGGCTTTCGACGCGCTGTAATTTGCCTGACCCATATTGCCCCAACTAGAAGAAGAAGAGACATTGACAATTTTGCCGTATTGTTGCTTTCGCATTTGTGGAATGACTGCTTGGCACGTATAAAACATACTGTTGAGATTGACGTCCATGACCGAATGCCACTGCTCGGGCGTCATTTTGTGGAAGAACGAATCTCTCGTTATACCTGCGTTGTTAATCAATATATCAATCTTGCCGAACTTCCCGTAAATAGTAGAGAACGTTTTCGTCACATCTTCCGGATCGGCCACGTTGCACTTCATTGCGAAAACCTTTTCACCTGAAGCATCTAATGCAGAAGCTGTTGTTTTCAACTGTTCAAAGTTTACGTCTAAAATTATCACCGAAGCACCATCGCGAAGTAAACGCTCCGCTATCTTCTCTCCGATTCCTTGTGCTGCGCCCGTTACGACAGCAATTTTATCCACTAATTTTCCCATCACTCACACTCCTCATCAATTTTATAGAATAGTTAGATAATTTTATCATAAATGAATGATGATTCATATAGGGAAGTAGTAGCTTTGTGATGGAGTGGTAAATAGACGATTCCGTCATCCACCAATTCAATCACGTGAAATAATTCACTCTATCCTTTACTATTAAAAACAGTACGGCATAAAATATGCAACTAAACGAAAGGCGGAGATATACAAATGAACGCTTATGATGAGTACATGCGCGGGATTGTTACACCGATGCGCGAAGAACTAACAACTGTTGGATTTACGGAACTCACAACGGCTGAAGAAGTCGATAATACGCTAAAAGACTTGGAAGGCTCAGCCGTTATTGTAATCAACTCTGTGTGTGGCTGTGCAGCAGGTTTGGCACGCCCCGCAGTACGCGAGGCAATAGAAGAAGTAAAACCGGATCACTTGTTTACAGTATTTGCTGGACAAGATAAGGAAGCGACAGAAACTTTCCGTTCGTACTTCCCGGAAATTCCACCAAGCTCGCCGTCCATTGCGATCTGGAATCAAGGTAAAGTTGTATACTTTATTCCACGTGAACAAATCGAGAATTTCCAAAAAGATCAAATTAAAGATCATCTAGTCGACGTCTTAACTCAAGTAGTCGCTCAGTGAACGTGATTATTACGACAGCAGGACGACCTGATGAACATTCCGCTACACTGGTGCAGCAAGCAGCGGACGCGTTACAGGCGCCTGTCGTCGAACGAAAAAAGCGGTCCATTCCTACACTGCAGAACATCTATCAAGCAGATGTTCTAGTGGCGGGGAAGGACCACTATTCGTTTTACCCAAAAGGGAGCGACGAACCGTTTTTCTTTCATCCGAACTCTGCGACTTATCGCTTGAAACGCATACTAAAAGGCGAAATAGATCCACTTGTGGCGGCAGCTGATCTACAGCCAGGAGACTCATTCCTCGACTGCACACTGGGACTCGGGTCCGACGCGATCATCGCATCCAGCACTGTGGGAGAAAAAGGAATAGTTGAAGGAATCGAAGGGGACCCAATCGTCGCGTTTCTCACAAAGGTTGGTCTACACAACTTTCCCATCGTCTTTCCATTACTACAGGATGCGATGAGTCGGATTCAAGTAATTCACTCAGAAGCTATAGATTTCCTGAAAACCTGCGATACGAACTCACGCGACGTGGTATTCCTTGACCCGATGTTCACGACACCGATCGAAGAGTCTTCAAACTTTGAAGTGCTACGTGCAATCGGTGTAACTGATGCTGTCTCGGAACAATGGGTAGAAGAAGCTTTGCGCGTATGCAGACGCCGAGTCGTTTTGAAAGACCATTATCAGTCTCCGCTGTTTGAACGCTTTGGCTTTATTCAGCAAATTCGCCCGTATACGAAAGTCCATTATGGCGTGCTTGAGAAATGAATTGGGCTTTGGCGCGGTGTTCTGTTGAAATAGCGCGGTTGTCTGTTATTATGGCGCGGTGTTAGGTCGGCATAGCGCGGTTATCTGTTACTTTGGCGCGGTATTTCCGACTTTTAGCGCGGTCCCACGACTGAATAGCGCGATTCTACCTCTTTTTAGCGCGGTCACTTCATTTTCAGACTTGGCAACTTCCATAGAAAAAAGACTGTATGGCTTTATTCAAAGCCATACAGTCTTTTATGTTTTTACATAACGCCAGCCGCATCGTAAAGGTGAAAGTGCGCACCTTTTCGCTACGTCTTCCAGTGCCTGTCGAGGCTAGACGGCGTTCTTCGCTTTTGGATTCATCCAGCTACGAACGCCAGCCTATCGGGTCACTTCAGCCGCATCGTAAAGGTAAAAGTGCACACCTTTTCGATACGTCTTTCAGTGCCTGTCGAGACTAGACAGCGTTCTTCGCTTTTGGATTCATCCAGCTACGAACGCCAGCCTATCGGGTCACTTCAGCCGCATCGTAAAGATAAAAGTGCGCACCTTTTCGATACGTCTTCCAGTGCCTGTCGAGGCTAGATGGCGTTCTTCGCTTTTGGATTAGTGCGTGAAATTTAGGGAGCTCAAGTACAAAGTCAATACAAGCATACCAATACCTAATAGTAAGTTAACATCCATTGTTGCGACCTCCTTTATATGTAGCGCGTTGATTGACATCCGCTTAACTTGCAATCAAAGAACATTTTGTGAAAATGATGATTGAAGTTTGACTTTATTGTACAATGAAATAGTGAAAGATGAAACCTTTTGTGACGCTTTTCGTATGAGTTATGTAGATGTTTGACGGAATGTTGAAGGAGTGATGAAAATGAAGCAATGGTTACAGCGGCTGATGATCGCATCTGTCGCCGTGTTGACACTGGGCGTCATTACACCCAATCATGAAATTTGGACAAATTTTCAAGACAAGCATGAACCGAATGAATCGGGTACCCGCGCAGAAGGTATGGAGTATTCCCTTGAACTGCATAACACAAGAAATGACTTACTGACACTCGATAGTTACACTGAAGAACAGCAATTGGTCGCACACGCACGTCTATTAACGTATGAAAAGTTTGGACAGCGTATCGGCCCCGTTATCCAGAATGAATTCGATAACGAGATTTTCCCACGGATTGAAGCAGTCATCCAAACGACTGTACATAATGCAGCCGATCGTCGTCTTGCCATAACCGAGCAGCCTTCAGGGGATTATGCGGAAAAGATCTTCCATGTTTACGACAAGACGGCGAATCAAGATCTTATTAAATTCCACGTGCGGACAGAAAAGCGACCGGGTGACGGCTACTTCTATAATTTTCATTACCATACAGCGGATGATGGCTTTGTCGCGCACCACATAGTCGGTGATATTTTCTGGTCTAAGAACACACCACCGAAATGGCTAACCTAAAGTTTATTGAACACTCGTCTTGATGACGGGTGTTTTTTTGTTTTTTAAACATTCATAAAACAATGGCTCCTGAATGTAAAAAATATTAAGTAAGGCAATAAACCGTGAAAAAACAAATAAAAAGCATGCTCTACAATTTTCAACTTAAATTAGTCTTTTTTCCATTATAAAAAACAGTCAATTAGACAAATCGGTGAGTTTTTTAGAATTGGATGTTTGTGAGCAGTATACTATTTCGCAACCTATCACGTTATCGAAACTAGCAGGCAGTGTTCCGTCTGGATCTTATACACGATTACTGGACCTTATGGAAGACTACGCCTATACAATTACCAATAGGAAAGATCGCAGCCCTAATAATGGCGGGATTAAAATGAAGGATGGAAACTATGGGTATCTGACCATGCTTGAGTGTTGGAGATTGATGGGTTTTGAAGACAGAGACTTTCAAGCAACGCTACAAGAGCATCCAACAAATGGAGCTATGAACAGGACGCTTTATCACCAAGCAGGCAGCAACATTGTTGTACAAGTTATGGAATCAATATTTGAATTAATACTGAGCGAGAAGTATGCAGTTGAAGATGTAATGGAAAACGAAAGTGGTCAAATGCAATTGATATGTTAAACAAATAAAAAAAGACTAGGATTTCTCCCCATCTTTGCTGACATTATTGTATAACATGGAGGGGTACTGGTGAATATGGAAAATTTGTCGATTAATGGGCAATGTGGTTGAGTATTGATATAATGGCATTACCAATGAACTGTGTTGCGGTTATTTTGGTGGGTGTGACTAAGTTGCGAGAGTTGCCGGAGCGCAGGGAGTATAAGATTGTGACGCATCAAGGAAATGTCAGACGGATGCGGACGGAAAGGGAGAAGAGTTTTGAAGAAAGAAGAGTTATTTGACATATACCAACGCCAGACTGAAACGATTTTATTTACAAAATTCAGTGTGAGAAATTATTCCGGAGATCTAAAGAGAATATACAGACTATTGTTAGTCCAATATTTTGCAGCGGCTTTCACAAGTAATGAAGAAGAATTCAAGTGGTCTCAATACAAATTGTCGTGCATGCATATGGCTTCTAATACCAGTAATTTAAGTGATGTAGATGAGGATTTTGTAAAAGAGATTAAATCAAAAACTTTTGAATTCTTGTGTGAAAATCTTCGATTTAATCTAGTGGAATCTCTTGAAGATGAATTACACAAAAGTCGAGTTAATGATGGAATATTAAATTCATGTGTGAATTTTATGCTTAGTTATATTAATCAAGACGTTAGAACACTGTTTCTATATAGTGAAATAAAAGAATTTTGGGACGTGAATTTGCTTTATAAAGAAAATGCAAGTGAGGTTTGTGTTCTGCCTGGTCATTGGATTGAGTTAGTACCTTTTAAATACAATTTACCTATTCATACGTTTCCGGAGTACTTTGCATATCAAGACATGATCAATATATGGAATGACACGATAGAAAAATATGCTGTTATAAATGATATTGATTTTAATCGCCAAAGTGAGATTCGTGAAAAACATTATTCGTTTAATTCTTCGTTAAGGACTTCATTAATTTTGGGTGTTCATTTTTTTGAAACATATTTGTACTATTTATATTATAACCTAAAGCAGACTAATGAATTTAGCGATAATAGATTAATCAAAAGATCAGATGTTAGAAAAATAAATGATAAGCAAATAGTGGAGACGCTGCTTTACAATGAATTTCCCGATTTAGAATTAAAAATAAATGTCAATTATCAAAAATACTTGGAAACGCTTGAATACAGAGATGCATTGGTGCATATGTCGGCATTTAGTGAAAAGGGTTTTTCAAGGATGCAATATTTGTTAGATATTGATATAGATATAGTTAGCAAGTCTCTTCAAAATATAGTAGATATGGTAGAAATAATAGACATACAAGTAGAAAAGTATGGAATACTGTTTTGGAAAGGAATGTTTGAATGGCCTATTTTTAATGAAACCCATAAAAATAGCACATTAACCATTTAATACGTATAATTCTACCAGCCAACTGGAGCAAAACGTTTGTTACAGCATTGCGCTGAGTCATTTGTTGTTCAGAATGAAGGGTGCTGATTAGAAGATTGTTACGCATCATGTGAATGTTCATAGGATGCGGAGGGAGGAAGGGGAAGAGTTTTGAACGCAAGCGATTGGATACAACTACTTTTAGCTGTTACGGCGGCAATTGGAGCCATATTTGCTTTCTGGAATATCCGAGTAAGCAATAAAGCGATTGAACTTCAGAAAAAACAATGGGAGCATTCGGCAGTACCTGTATATAGAATTTCCTATATTACCTATGCTCAGAAAGGAGTTATGTTTGTTTTTGAAAATACAAATAATGTAGCTCACCAGGTTGAAGATATAAGCTTTAGTATGGATGAAGTCAAGGTTGAATTCTCATTTAATGGAACTGTAGAAAAGTCAGAAACCAAACATGGTGAGAAGACTGTTAAAGAAGAGCATCGGGGTTTAGTAGTAAAGTTAGTAAATACTAGCACAGAATACATTTGCGGACGAATTCAGCTAAGAGGTAAAGATTCATTGGGAAATAAATTTTGTTTAAATTCAAATTCTATCGAACTAAATGCAAACAAACTAAAAAATGATCTTATTTTATCGCGAACTTACTTAAATAAAGTATAGTCCTCCTAGCCAACGAGAGGACAACATTTGATTACAGCATTGCGCTATGTCATTTGTTGTCCTCTTTTTATTTCAAAAAAGGAGTGAAGAACATGCGGAAACTATTAATTTTTTTAGTTTTTTCTGTAGTTTTCTATCCAGCTGGCTTTTTTCATCTTTGCAGTATTATCAAATTAAATTTAGTGATCAGACCAAATACGGATTTTGGAGAGCGGTATATGACGATCAGTATTTATGCGGTGGTCATGCTCGCAGCCGGGATACTGGCTTTCCTTTAAGAATTGGAGGATAACGAATAATTAAAACCTTAAAAGAACAATTCATAGAAAAAGGCCTCGTACAGCCTGTTAAACAAGAGATAGAGTAAAAGGATACTGGGAAAAGTGAGGAGCGGAATGGACGGTTGAGTGTGTAGGAACTGGCGGAATTAATGGGAACCAATAGATCGACCAACGGCCGACGATAATCTATTTCTACCTGATAGCTATATTGAGCAACTAGAAGAAATGAAAGAATATGATCCAGACCTTCATCGCATAGCGCTGAAGGTCTTTTTGGCGTTAATGGAAATCGTTTATTACCGCAATTCTAAGTTATGCAAGCGATACAGGCAGTCGTAAAGCCACTGCATCGAGTAGGTATGGACTTTGGGTTCGCGGATTCTTACAACGCTGATATTCGAATAGTAGTGGATGCAGAAAAGCATTATCTGTATATCTACTGGGAGTATTACAAGTGAGGCATTATCAGCAGAAAGAATTGTGGCGGATTCAACAGAACCTAAAACCATCTACTATTTAAAGAAGCAAGGCTTGAATATCAAGGGAATTCACAAGTTCGGAGCTCTCGCTTAGCGAATACCAAAAAGATGAAACGTTTCAAGAAAATCATCTGTTCTAACCGATGTGAAAATGCTGTTCACGAAATGGAGAACTTGGTGTATGCAATGGATAATCAGGACAATATCATTCCTGATGAGTTCGAGCTTGTAGGCGGACACCAGGTCCATACACAATTATGGAACAATTCAGGATTTCGCGAAAGCTTCTGTAATCGTGTTATTTTGTATATCCGAATATTTTCAATATGTCAATTTTATGATATAAACAGGATGCGATTGGAAAATTTGTCGAATAATACACAAAAGAGTCTGACTATAAGTATAATAGAACTAGAAACTTTTCATAAAGACAAATTACTAGTCAGGAGTAGAGTTGATGAAATTAATAACTACTAATATTGAGTTTGAGTTATTTCAGTCGATCAATCAGTGTGAAGAGAAGATTGTCATCGTCAGTCCGTTCATGAGTACACGTGTGGTGGAGAAGTTAGTGCAGGTTATTAAGGCGAGAGACTTACATTGTACCGTTGTCACACGATTCGATCGTAAGTTATTCGTAGACAAAGTACATAGTCTCGATGCATTGGAGTTTTTAATTGAAAACGGAATAGAGGTATTGGCTTTACAGAGTCTGCATACCAAATTGTATGTACTTGACAACACAAAATGTTTTACTGGATCCGCAAACTTTACGAATAAAGGACTTACTGCTAATCATGAAATGGTACTCGCTTTTGATCAGCAAGAAGTAGCGCCATTTGTTGCTTATGTCGATAACTTAGTAAAGAGTATTAAAGACACGGGTGACTGGCAAATTACAGCCGAACAATTGCAAATCGAGCGAGAGATATTGGCTGGCTACCAGAGTTCAGTGAAGATGGATAAGATACTTACTTATACATGGGGAGCAAATGTGGAAGCGGAGAATACAGTCCGTGATGAGGATCTAATATTATCAGTCGCTGCCGGCGGTACGATTCATTTAATTAAAGAGAATCAGGTACATGCCCATCCTATTTCGGCAGGTTATAATTATGCACCTGCAAAGTATATTACGTTTCGTGAAGCTAATGGTGGGGTGATGGATAGTCTATATCGTATAGATCAGATGTTTTCCATTGATATGAAAGATTGGCGAACTGATATTGAGAGTATAGATATTGCTAAGGATAGAAAAGGTCATATTATTCGATATATTATCGAGCGTTATAAAGATTTTGATTTTGATAAGGCTGAAATTTATAAGTTTTATAGTCTTAGCTATTTATGTAATTTGCCGCATAAGCCGCGCCCGCCGCAGAATAATGCTGGTGGTTGGATGTATACGGTGGGTGAGTTGAGGAGTGGCCGGGAAATTGTGTATACGGTGAAGCGGAATATGGGTAAATAAATTATAGCCATTTTAGGAGTGCTGATAGATCCTGATTCTGTCAAGTGAGTACCAGGTTAACACTTGACGAATTATTCAAAATGGCACTAGGACCTGGTCTTTTCTTATAAATGTTGGGAGGCGTTTTATTGTTTGTGACAACTAGGAAGTATAAAAAAATTGTAAATGAACTTTTGGAGTGTAGTTCGGCAAAAGAACAGATTAAAAAAGATTTATCAGAGACAATTAACGTTTCTGGTACTCATAACGACATTAGTATACGTATAGAGGAGTTATTGAAGAAAGAGTCAGAACTTAATGATTCTATTTTAACGAAAGAAAAACTATCTAAAGACTTAACAGATCAAATCGAAAATAGTAACAAAGAAATTAGTACTCTGAATGGAGAGCTTAGAACTACCAACAAAATACTCAATGAAAGTCAATTCAAATTAAGAAAATACCATTTAATGCATTTACAGCAGCAGTTAAAAGTGCGTGGCTATCAATTAGAACTGAAAAATATACATAACTATGTAGTAAATCAATCGAATGAAATACATTCTACTATTAAAAAACATGAGATTAAGCTATCTAATAGACTGGAAAAAGAGATAAAGAAAAAGAAGACCCAATTGTTGAAGATAGAGTCAGATATTCAGAAAGCCGATACAGTAATCCGACAAAAAGGAGAACTACTTGAAGAAGTTTCTGAACTAAAGAAAAACGTTATTCTTTTGAGTGAAGAACATATGCTTCAGGAAGTATCCTTTTATAAAAACGTTTATCCCTTCACCACAACCGAGCAATTTAAAGAAGAGCTGCACCACAATAATGAAAAGCAAAAAGAAATGATCAGAAATAAAAGTGCAATTCATTCTACAATTACATGGACAGTTAATGGCAGTGAACGAGAAGGTCGAAAAATGACTAATTCGAATATCCGGTTTATGATACGTTCTTTCAACATCGATTGTGATAACGCCATTTCAACTATGAGACATTCCAATATATCAACTGTAGAAAAACGCATTGAAAAATCTTTCAACGATATTAATAGATTAAACAAAAAAAACTCACTAAGCATTGTAGACGAATATTTATCATTAAAAATAGATGAAATGCAATTAGTGTATGAGCGTTTTAAAATGGAACAAGAACAAAAGGAACTACTTCGTGATTTAAAAGAAGAAGAAAGAGAAAGAAAGAAAGTAGAAAAAGAAATTCGTGGAAAATTCACTGAACTACGAGAACGAGAAAAAGAATTAGAGAAACAGTGGAAAATATTGAATAAGGAGTATCTAAAGTCGGATTGCCTGGATGATGATCTGTTACATCAGATTAAAGAAGTTGAGAGCAATATGGAATTGGTGGAGATAAAGAGGGAAGAATTAAACGAAAGACTTGAAGTAGGTAGATCTGGTCATGTTTATATAATTTCCAATGTCGGTACTTTAGGAGAAGGAATCTATAAAATAGGTATGACGAAAAGGTTGGAACCTTTAGAAAGAATCAAAGAATTAAGTGCAGCGTCAGTTCCATTCATCTATGATGTCCATGCAATGATATTGACAGATGACGCACCCGCACTAGAAAACCACTTGCATAAAGTATTTAGAGATTACAGAGTAAATATGGTCAATAATCGAAAAGAGTTTTTTGAGGTTAGCTTGGATCAAATAAAGCAGGAAGTTTACGCAAAGGTTGGTAAAAACTTTATTTTTGAAGATCGTCCTATGGCTACACAATATTATGAAACATTAGCAATAAAAAACGCTTTGGAGATTGCTAATAATAGTTTTTACTCAGAGGCAGCATTCTATTGATTATTTCGACTGTTTAAAAAGGTACCTATTAAAAAAAAATCATGAATGTTTAAACAAAAACCAAAGTTTGATACACAGCGTTTAATGTGAAAGTTATGGCTTTGTCGCGCACCACATAGTCGGTGATATTTTCTGGTCTAAGAACACACCACCGAAATGGCTAACCTAAAGTTTATTGAACACTCGTCATGATGACGGGTGTTTTTTCCTTTATACGTTGATGTGACCGTGATGGTCCACGCTGATGGGATAACCAAAAAATAACTGGTTGAATGGGTTTGCGAGCTCAATGACTTAGCTTGATTAAGAAACGTGAAAAAAGAGGTCTTTTTTTGACCCCCTTCAAGCATCTTCCCATTCACCATTCCTTTTCTCCATTTTTTTAATTTGTTTACTTAATTGATCAATTTGCTTTTGCATTTTCTCCATTTCTTCAGATCGCTGGTCTTCTGTATCTTGTTGGTTTGCTTTTTCCTGGTTTGCTTTTTCTAGTTCTTGAAGTACAATACCTGCGGCGATGGTCGAAATAGCATCCCCCAATGTAGCAAGTGCGGTCCCGAACAATGCAAGCTTGGCGGCAAATACTTCAGGAGAGTCTGTATTTTGCCCAAACTGTTGGTTGTTGGAGTTGCTCATGAACACGCCTCCTTTCAAACACTAGCTATGATTTAAAAAATATAAGAACCAAACGGCATGGTTTTGTTCATCTGCCGATGCTTGAGTAAATGAAGACCTAACGATCGGGATTTGGGTTTCACGTGCAGCAGTATGATAAAAGTCAACTGTCGTTTGCTCATCCATAAAAGCTGATTTTATGCCACTCATATAATCTTTCCCACAGCCTTCTGTGATGTTAAGTGCGGGTTCCTTACCGGTCAATTGGAAATAGAGAGACCAAAAGATTTGATAATGCCTAATTTCGTCATTTCTAATTTCTAGTATTTTATCTTTAATCTCTTGAGTTGGCGCTTGATTAGCTAAAATTCCATAGCAATATATAGCATGATACTCTCCAATAATAGCTTTTAATAAATTATTAACGGTTTGTATATTAGCACTACTGTATTCGTGACTAGTGCTTAGCAATGAACTCACTCCTTTCATAATAAACAGCATTCTTATGTATTTTATGTTTTGTTTTCAAATGAGTGAATGAAAAAAGGCCACTGAAATAGTTCAGCGACCTCATACACTCACCATGTAGTGTATTGGCAGTGTAGGTAAGTGATGCGGTTTATAAACGTGGTGATTTTTGGAAGGAGAGTCAATTGAAAATGGTTTTTCTTCCCGATCGGGATCTCAAATGAATACTTTACCATCCACTTAATTACACAATGGAAATGGTTATTTACTCAGCCCTTTCATGGTATGTTTTGTTGTCTTAATGTTATAATGAAAATAATTTCAGATGAGGGAGCTTGAAGCATGAAGCAATATTTAGATCTATGTCAACATATTCTGGATACAGGAACGAAAAAGGGAGATCGTACGGGTACGGGGACATACAGTGTCTTCGGTTATCAGATGCGTTTTGATTTGGCACAAGGATTTCCTTTGTTAACGACAAAAAAGACGGCGTTTCGTTTGATTGTCTCAGAATTACTGTGGTTTATTAAAGGAGATACCAATATTCGAACGTTGATACAGGAACGTAATGGAATTTGGGATGAATGGGCATTTGAACGGTATGTAAAAAGTGCGGCATATACAGGACCGGATATGACGGACTTTGGTCGTCGTGTACTACAAGATGAAGAATTCGCGGTTGTCTACAAAGCAGAACTCGCTACATTTAAAGAGAAAATCTTGGCTGATGAAGAATTTGCCAAGCAACACGGTGATCTAGGTCCCGTCTATGGCAAGCAATGGCGAGCGTGGGACAGCGCAAACGGTGTCATCGACCAGCTCGCACAAGTGATCGACAGCATTAAACATAATCCTGACTCGCGCCGCCACATCGTCACAGCGTGGAACCCGGCAGAAGTGGACGAGATGGCTTTACCCCCATGCCACTTACTGTTTCAGTTTTACGTAGCGGATGGCAAGTTATCATGCCAGCTCTACCAACGCAGTGCGGACGTCTTCCTAGGCGTACCGTTCAATATCGCGTCCTATGCATTGCTCATTCATTTAATTGCACATGAATGTGGTTTAGAAGTAGGCGAATTCGTCCATACATTAGGAGATGCACACTTGTATCAGAACCATATCGATCAAGTACATGAGCAATTGGCGAGAGAGCCGAGAGAATTACCGACAGTACATGTGAATTACGCAGGTCGTTCGATCTTTGATTTGACGGTAGAGGATATTTCCATTGAAGGTTACGATCCACATCCGAGAATTAAAGCACCGATCGCGGTATAAGGAGGAAACTGTATGATTTCATTAGTAGTGGCACATGATCTAGGCCGAGTCATCGGTAAGGACAATGAGATGCCTTGGTATATTCCGGAAGAACTACAATATTTTAAAGAAAAAACGATGGGCAAGGCGATGGTTATGGGACGCAAAACGTTCGAATCCATAGGCCGTCCGTTAAAAGGTAGATTGAATATCGTCGTCACGCGAAATACAGATTACAAAGCGGACGGGGTAACGGTCGTTCACGATATGGACAGCGCCGTGAAGCTTGCAAGAGACTATGCTGACGAAGTGATGGTCATTGGAGGTGCCGAGATTTTCAAGATGTCGATGGAAGATGGTGCTGACAGATTGTATGTTACCGTCATCGAGAAAAATTACCCAGGTGACACGTTCTTCCCGGCATACGAAGAAGATTACGTAATGACAAGCAAGTCCGAACCGCATTATGCGGAAGACGGCACCGCTTATACGTACCAAATTTGGGATAAAAAATAACGTTCCTCTCTATACATAGAGAAGAACGCTAAAGAACATCGATGCGCTGCCTGCCATAACGAATAGGTGCCAAATTGCGTGATTGTACGGTACACGGCGTGCCATGAAGAAGTACGCACCTGCTGTATAGAACAATCCACCGATTACGAGCAACCCTATGCCCTGTGGCGGCAGCGCGTTATATAGTGGTTTAATCGCTAACACGATCAGCCACCCCATCATGAGATAGAGGGCAAGGGATAGTTTAGCGAAGCGGTGAATATAAAAGATCTTAAATAAGATGCCGAACAAGGCCAATCCCCAGATGATGCCGAATAATGTCCAGCCGAGTGTTCCTTGTAATGTAATAAGCAAAAACGGCGTATACGTTCCGGCAATCAATACATAGATGGCGGAATGATCGAGAATCGCGAAAAACGATTTCAATTTGACTGGCATACTATGTAGTAGCGTACTCGCGAGGAATAGTAACAACATAGACACGCCAAAGATCGTGAAGCTCACTATGGCAATTCCGGTGCCTTGTTTCACACCTTTTAAGATCAGCAAGACTAGTGCAGGGATGCAGAGTAAGAACCCGATGGCATGTGTGATCGCGTTCCAACGTTCTTCCTGCATATTCTTGTAATCGAATGACTCTTCCATTGTTATCGCACCTCCCGCAACACACTATACCAAATACAACGAAAAAATCGCAATAGCTACACCCGAAGGAGATAGAAATCATGAAAAAAATTCATATCGTCACGGATTCCACTGCAGCACTAACGGATGAACTGATTGCTCAACACAATATCCATGTCGTACCTTTAACGCTGATCATCAATGAGAAGTCTTATATTGACGGGGTAGAAATCCAACCGGAAGAATTTCTCGACTTAATGCGCGACGCAAAAGAATTACCGAAAAGCTCACAGCCGGCAGTCGGCGTATTCCAGAACCTCTATGACGAATTAGGGGCGGATGGATCACAAATTATCTCGATCCATATGACGGGTGGTATGAGTGGGACAGTGAAATCCGCGGAGACGGCAGCTCATGCGTCAAGTGCAGATGTTACCGTCATCGATTCCATGTATATATCACACGCACTCTCATTCCAAGTGATCGAGGCATGCCGACTCGCCGAAGAAGGCAAGACGGTAGCAGAGATTGTGGAGGAACTTGATAGTGTACGTAAACGTTCCTCTTTATATGTCGTCGTGGATGTACTTGATAATATGGTGAAAGGCGGACGTATCGGTAAAGGGAAAGCGATGTTCGGCTCTCTCATGAATATCAAGCCTATCGCATCACTGAAGGATGGGGTGTATACGCCAGTCGCGAAGGTACGTAGCCATAAACAAGTAGTCTCTTATTTGTTTGATGAGTTTAAGAAAGAAACAGCAGGGAAAGTAATTCGTAGTGTCGGGATTGCGCATGCAAACGGCCTTGCGATGGCGGAACCACTAAAAAATAAGATTGAAGAGATGGGCATTCACGTGATGCTGTCATTTACGACACCAATCGTCAGTACCCATACCGGAGAAGGCGCGATCGGATTCATGTATTACACGGAGTGATATTAACTACAAAGGATATGACATTATGAGAAGAATGCTAGTGCTAAGTCTCGTCTTCTCCTTGTTCTTAGCAGGATGCCAGGTCCCATTCAGCAAAAAAGAGACGACGCTTGCGGAACGTGAAACCGTTGCGTTCGAACCGTTCATTGTGCCGGAAACATTCATCCCTAAACGCGTAAATGTATTAGGGCTAGGTGATTCATTAACACAAGGAGTCGGAGATGAACGGAAAGAAGGCGGATATTTCGGCCGGTTGACGTCGGACATGGAACAATGGAAAGGCATTATGGAAGTGGACGCCGTGAATTTAGCGAAACGCGGACGGCGTAGCGACCAGTTTTTAAAGCAATTGCAAGATGAAGACGTGCAAGAAGCGGTCATTCAGGCAGATTATATCGTCTTCACAATCGGTGGCAATGACATCATGAAAGTAGTCAGAGGGAATCTCATGCAAATGAAAATGTCTGATTTCTATAAGGCGCTTGGTAAATTCGAAACGAGAATTGAAGAATTGTTCGAAATTTTGCGCCTCTATAACCCGGATGCCCCGATCATCGTCGCAGGCCTCTACAATCCGTTCTCCGTCGTAACAGACGAAGTACAGGAGTTTGAAGACATTATCGCAGACTGGAACCGCTCGATTGAAGAACAAGTGGAACAAGATGGTATGGCCTGCTTTGTTCCGGTAAAAGATTTATTTGATTCGAATGAAAACCTGGTTTATCACACAGACTTCTTCCATCCGAACAGTAAGGGGTATGATTTGATGGAAGAGCGTTTTGTAAGTGAAATTAAAGGCTGTTCAGCGGTTGACCTGGAAGTGGAGTGAAGTACAGAATGAATATTTGGAAAGTAGCATTTTTCAGCCTGGCGGGAATCGTGGTGGCGGCGCTTGTGGGACTCATGATCCTCATCAGTGGTGCCACCGCTTCACCGCCTCTTCCGAAAGATCAAGCGGTCAAAGAGGAAGGCTATACGATGGCACTGAAAACAACTAAAGTGAATTTTGAAGGAATTGCGAATACGTACATCCGAAAAGCCGTAAAAGGTACGTTGCCAGTAGAAATAAAAATGCGCGACGATGTATTGTTGACGTCCGAACTCACGGTATTCTCACATACCTTACCGCTCGCGATGCATTTTGACCCAGTCGTACGAAAAGATGGAAACTTAATTCTTAAACAATCGTCTATGGAATTAGGACAGTTGAATATACCTCCTTCTACGGTACTGAAATTACTGAAGAGTTCAGTGGAGCTTCCATCCTGGATGGTCGTGCGACCGAAAGAAGAAGAAATATTCATTGATTTAAAGGATTTGCCACTCTCGGGTGACGTCCAAGTGAAGGCAAAAGAAGTGAATTTAGCGCAAGATGAGATTATATTGGAAGTATTGATACCAAAAAACTAAGGGGGCAACGACTTTGGCAATACAATACGCAACTTTCGCAGGCGGGTGCTTCTGGTGTATGGTAAAGCCATTCGACCAGTACGATGGAGTACATTCGGTTACGAGTGGCTATACTGGCGGACATACTGTCAATCCAACTTACAAAGAAGTTTGTACCAATACAACCGGTCACCGGGAAGCTGTAGAGATTGAATTCGACGACCGTGTCATTCGTTACGAACAATTATTGAATATTTTCTGGCAAGTGATAGACCCTACTGATGCAGGGGGTCAGTTCCATGACCGTGGTGAATCGTATAAGTCAGCAATCTACACACACTCGGACGAGCAACGGCAAGCGGCAGAACGTTCGAAGCAAGCTCTGCAAGATAGCGGCAAGTTTAGCGCATCCATCGTGACAGATATCTTCCCAGCGGACGTGTTCTATCCTGCTGAAGAATATCACCAGCGGTATTACGAGAAGAACCCAGACCATTATGCGCGTTACACTGTCGGATCAGGACGCGCAGGATTTATCGAAAAGAATTGGGGGGATCGTTCATGAAAAAAGACTTACGTACTGAATTAACAGAGATGCAGTATCATGTGACGCAAGAAAATGGTACAGAACCACCATTTCGTAATGAATATGACGCACACTATGAAGACGGAATCTATGTAGACATCGTGTCAGGCAAGCCGTTATTTAGTTCAAATGATAAATACGATGCAGGTTGTGGATGGCCAAGCTTCACGAGGCCAATTGAAGCTGTGGAAGTTACTGAGCATTTTGATACAACTCACGGCATGCGCCGCACAGAAGTACGCAGTAAGACAGCGGATTCTCACTTAGGACATGTCTTCCCAGACGGACCAGCAGAGCAAGGCGGCTTGCGTTATTGCATCAACTCCGCTGCATTACGTTTCGTTCCGGTGCGTGATCTAGAAAAAGAAGGCTATGAAGAATACAAGGGGTTATTTGAGTGAAGGAAGGTGACGACGATGGATCGATCCTTTTACCATTTCGCGCTACGTTACCGTGGCGGTGATCAAGACGATGAAAAGGCGTTGTTTGCAGATAGGATGTTTCTCGATGCCGGTTTCCCGAAAGAGGAAGAGGATTTCGATTCATTATCTCGTTACGTAGAGGACATGGCGGATGATCATTTACGTTCCACTACGTTTGATGAAATATACGCTATCTATCAAGAACTTTGCAGCAGATAACTGGCGAGGGTTTCATTGCATCTCGCCATTATTCACTGTATGATAAAAACAAATTAGTGAAATGAGGCTGAAAAAAGATGAGTATACATATTGATGCAAAACCAGGCGATATCGCAGAAACGGTTCTACTTCCAGGAGATCCATTGCGCGCGAAATATATCGCGGAAACATTTTTAGAAGACGTCGTACAGTACAACGAAGTGCGGAACATGTTTGGCTTTACAGGAACATACAAAGGCAAACGTATTTCCGTACAAGGTACAGGCATGGGTGTGCCGTCTATTTCTATCTATGTAACAGAGTTAATGCAAGAATTTGGCGTTCAGAAATTGATCCGTGTTGGAACATGTGGCGCGATTCAAAAAGACGTGAAAGTGCGTGACGTCATCCTGGCACAAGGTGCAACAACCAACTCCTCATTAAACGACGTAACATTCGGTCCGATTCGCTTTGCACCGATTGCGAATTTTGATTTATTGACGAAAGCGTACAATGCAGGAAAAGAAAAAGGCTTGCATTTACAAGTCGGAAACGTCTACACAGAAGACTTCTTCTATAATGAAGACGCACAGCATGAAAAATTAGCGCGTCATGGTGTATTGGCCGTGGAAATGGAAGCAGCGGCACTCTATACGCTAGCTGCTCGTTATGGCCGACAAGCACTCGCTGTTCTGACAGTAAGTGACCACATCCTAACAGGAGAAATTACTACTCCTGAAGAGCGTCAAACGACATTTAATGAAATGATCGAAGTCGCGCTAGACGCAGCAATTGCTGAATAATAGAATAGATAGAAACCTACAAAAGACCGCTCTTGGCAGCGGTCTTTTGCAGGGATATGGAAGGTAGGGAAGACAATGAACGAAAACGATTCGCATGAGAACGGGGAATCCGAAACGGAAGCGCCGAAACCTACTCGCTATATTCGGCTCAAACCGTTTTCTCTGATCATGCTCATTTTTTTCCTTGTGCTGGCGACAGCCGCCGTTACCGTCGTTGCACTGACAGTCGGAGACGAAAAAGTAGTAGAAGTCGTCAAACCGAATCAAGTAGGTATGGAACGAAAAGAGTTCAAGAAACTGTATGAGGCATATGATCAACTGAAAGAAAGTTACTTTGACGACGTAGACGATCAAGTCGTCATTGACGGTGCGATCAACGGAATGGTTGATTCATTAGGCGATCCGTACTCTGATTATCTAAATGAAAAAGAAGCCAAGCAATTGAATGAAAGCATATCTTCAAGTTTTGAAGGAATTGGTGCGGAAATTCAAGAGTCAAACGGCTATATTAGTATTGTTTCACCGATCAAAAACTCTCCTGCTGAAAAAGCTGGCTTGTTACCGAATGATACCGTACTCTCGGTAGACGGGGAAAGCATACAAGGTTTGTCTTCATCAGAAGCGGTATTGCTGATCCGTGGAGAAAAAGGGTCGACGGTCACATTATCTGTACGACGTGGTAAGAACTCTGATCCGTTTGACGTGAAGATCGTTCGTGACGTGATTCCGATCAATACAGTCTATGCAGAAATGCTCGACGACAACATCGCACATATTAACATCACATCGTTCTCGGAACATACGTACGAAGAATTACTCGAAGCGCTAAATGAAATGACCGATAAAGGGATGGAAGGCGTATTGATTGACGTGCGTCAAAATCCAGGTGGCATCTTAAGCGGGGCAATCGATATTTCCGACTTGTTCGTCCCGAACGGCAAGGTGTTATTCCAAACTGAAGAAAAAGGTAAGGCACCGGAAGCGTATCCTTCGTCTAACGGACAAAAAGTAACGGTTCCAGTCGCATTGATCGTAGATGAAGGCAGTGCGTCCGCGTCTGAGATCTTAGCGGGTGCGTTAAAAGAATCTGCAGGCATTCCGATTGTCGGTGTCAAGACATTCGGTAAAGGGACGGTTCAAACACCTACTCAATTACCGGACGGCTCCAACTTGAAATTGACGACAGCGAAATGGTTAACACCGGACGGCAATTGGATCCATAAAAAAGGGATTGAACCCAATATTGTAGTACCATACCCTTCCTATGCATCACTGCCTTTCCTCGATTCATCTGAAAAGATGGACGTAGGTCTCGTTTCTCCTTCTGTACAAGCTGCGGAAGAGATGTTAGAAGCAGTAGGCTATGATCCAGGAGAAACAGATGGTCTCTATGACGAGGATACAGCAGAAGCTGTTAAAACGTTGCAGAAAGATCTATCGCTGGAGCAGACAGGCATTTTGACTGGTGATACAACGGTTGGCTTAATGCAGAAATTACGGGACAAGATGAAAGAAGATGACCCGCAATTACTGAAAGCGAAAGAAGTCGTGTTAAAAGAAATCAATTCATAATCAAAGATCCACGCGTCCAGCAATCGTTGGGCGCGTGTTCTCTATGGAAAAGGATGATAGTTAAATGATAGATGTATATTTACTCAGCGGCTTTCTCGGAAGCGGCAAGACATCGTTACTCGTAAATTTGGTTGACCAAGTAAAGGAATCTGGTAGACAACCCGCTGTATTGATGAATGAATTTGGCGAACTGAATATCGACAGTCAAATCGTCGAGGAGGCGGGAGAAGTTCCGTTAAAAGAATTACTAAATGGCTGTATATGTTGTACGGGTGCGGAATCTACGGAAGCCCAATTACAAGGCTTGCTAGCGGATTATCCGGAAATTGACGTGTTGTTCATTGAAACAACGGGTGCGGCTCACCCCGTAGAAGCGTTAGACGCTGTCTACTCACCGTTGTTCGCGGAGAAGCTAGACGTCAAGGGAATCGTTACTGTAGTCGATGCGAAGCGCTGGATCGACCGTGACAAGCTGTCGCCGCGGATTCAGTCTTTATTCCTCGAACAAGTCCGCCACGCACACTTCATGGTACTCAATAAAACGGATTTGCTGACAGATACTCAATTGGCCTTCGTGACGATGCAAGTGACACAATTTAATAGCTATGCACCGCTCGTGCAGACAGTGAACGCGAAAGTCGACTTCCACTATGTCGAGAAAATGGTCAAAGCGGCGGTACCGAAACAGCCGGTCTCTACAGGGGGTGGTTTGCCACTTGCATCAAAAGTGTTGTCGTTTGATACACCGATCAACCAAGAACATTTTGAAGACTGGGTGCGGACATTACCGGATAGCGTCTATCGCATGAAAGGCTATATCCAACTAGAAGGTTCCCGGTACGCCCATTTATTCCAATATGCGTATGGTATGGTCAACTGGATACCGGAATATATGCAATTGCCGTCCAAGTTGGTAATCATTGGGGAGCAACTTACTGACATCGAGTACTTGCCCAAAAACTAGTTGTCAATAGCGATCTATTGTTAATAGTGTTCTCCATTGGATAAGGTTGCCAATTAAATCACTCTTAAACTCTCATTCCATAGCTTTGTAGAGTTCATTGGACAAATTGGTAGGAATGACCAGAATCTCTCCTATTCTTTTACGTTATGCTAGGTCACGTAGAAAAGGAGGGACCAAGATGAAAAAACCTTTATCACTCATCTTATTAAGCTCAGCTATTTTATTGCCTACTCATGCAGCAGAGGCAAGCACGACAAATCAGGTGCAAACACAGACGTATAATTGTGCCGTCGCAAATCAGCAGGTGTACTCGTATTACTGGAGTAACTATCAGAAGCCACAACAACCGAGCAAACCGGTAGCACAACCAACACTACAACAACCAACTCAACCAAACGAACCAGTGAAAAAGCCACAAACAGACAAGCCGACACAGCAACAAACAGCGAATGTGTCCGCTACAGAGCAAGCCGTACTCGATTTGACGAATGCGGAACGTACGAAGGCAGGACTCAAGCCGTTGCAGATCGATGCAGCCTTGCAGAAATCCGCAAAGCAGAAATCAGCGGATATGGCAACAAACAACTATTTCTCTCATACGAGTCCTACATACGGTTCACCGTTTGATCAAATGAAGCAAAACGGCGTTACATACCGTTCGGCAGCCGAGAATATCGCAATGGGTCAGCGTAGCGCACATGATGTCGTAACAGCTTGGATGAATTCAGCTGGACACCGTCAGAATATCTTGACGCCCGAGTTCACGCATATCGGTATTGGGTATGATGCGAACGGCCACTATTGGACGCAGCAGTTTATACAGAAATAAAAATTTGAAGGTCAATGGATATATGTCCATTGATCTTTTTTTAATGAGGAGAGTTTGAGACTTTGTTTTTTTTCGTAGTGTGAGTTCGAGAGATAGATCAAGATTACTAGAGAAGCTTTGGCAATAGAGCGGTTACGAAGTAGTACAGAGCGCTTGACGTAAAGTATGAGCGCTTTTGGATCCTGATAGAGCGGTTGGCGGTGACGATAGAGCAGATACGCATGAACCATGAGCGCCTGGACGAATGAATGAGCGAAACTCGCACCGTTCTCACTAGTTCTCCGTAATGACAATGTATACTACAACGAAAAAGACCAATGGAATAAAAACTCCATCGGTCTCTTATTATTTAGTCATGATTTAACTTCACGATACTTATTCTGTATATAACGTAATCTAAACGAAAGAATCACTGCACCCACTGCCAAACCGACAATGAGACCAACCCAGTAGCCATATGCGCCGAGTTCGCTATAGCGTGCAAGTGCGAATCCAGTAGGCAACCCAATGAGCCAGAACGACACGACGCCGACTAGGAACGTCATCGTTACGTCTTTATAACCACGCAATGCACCTTGGATCGGCGCTTGCACAGCATCCGATAACTGGAATAGTGCAGCGTAGAGGAAGAAATGCACGGCCAGTGTAATAATTGCTGTGTCCGTCGTATACATAGAAGCAATCGACTCACGAAACATCAGTAAAATGAATATGGATAAGAAACTAAATGCAACCGCGAACGCTATGCCGAGATATGTATATTCCCGTGCATCTTTAGCTTTTTTCGCACCAATCGACTGCCCGACTAATATCGTTGTACCCATTGAGACGCTCAACGGCACCATATACAGGAGAGACGTGAAATTAAGCGCAATCTGGTGAGCCGAGATGACTTGTGCGGTATAGCTGCTCATCAATAATGTCACAACGGAGAAGATACTCGTCTCGACAAAAATGGATAGACCGATTGGCACACCGATAAGTAAAATTTCTTTCCATTTGCGCAAAGAGATTCTTTGCCAACTACTAAACAGCGTATATTCCTTAAAGTGGCGAGATGACCAGGCGATGAGCACCGCGATGAGGAACACGAGCCAGTACGTAAAGCCGGATGCATATCCTGCACCTGCACCACCCAGTTCGGGAAAACCGAAATTACCGAAAATCAATAGATAGTTCAATACAATATTGATCGGTGCGGATAACAGAATGATGAACATGGAAACACGGGTTGCGCCAAGTGCGTCAAAGAATGAGCGTAATACGGTATAGGCCATGAGTGGAACTAATCCGATGCTCATACCGGTCAAGTAGGCGGATGCTACTTCAATAACCGGCAAATCTAGCGGCATTCTAGTAATGGCGGGTAACACGACCCAATGGATCAATACGAAAATGATTGCCGAAAGAGCGAGAGATACGTATAATGCTTGCTGGACAGTAGGACGGACATCCTTTTTATTCTTCGCACCGATTTGCTGTGCGATAATAGGGGTAAGGCCCATCAGAATTCCAGAAAGGCCGGTATAGACCGGTATCCAGAAGGAACTGCCGATGGTCACGCCCGCTAAGTGAAACGTATCATAGCGTCCCGTCATGAGGATATCGAAGAACGACATCAAATAAAGTGCGACTTGCGTGATGACAATGGGAATCATAATCTTAATGAAAATAGATGT
The DNA here is from genome assembly GCF_002743065.1 of Sporosarcina sp. P16b. Taxonomy (NCBI): domain Bacteria; kingdom Bacillati; phylum Bacillota; class Bacilli; order Caryophanales; family Caryophanaceae; genus Sporosarcina; species Sporosarcina sp. P16b. The sequence goes on from NZ_PDYO01000009.1 coordinate 76,151, forward strand.
TTTTTGTTGCAAAGGTTTCGTTGCAGTAGTCATAGTTTTGATTTCCTCTACTAATTTTTTTCACTTTGACTATTGTAGCATGAAATATAGTAGACAACGCATAAGGAAGGATGGAATGAATGAAGCAACCGGTAGTCGTATTTACAGGTGGCGGTACAGCAGGACACGTATCCGTCAATCAGGCGTTAATTCCCGTTTTTTTGGGTAAAGGGTATAGTGTGCATTATATTGGCTCGCACGAAGGAATCGAAAAGGAACTGATCGCGGATGGCCATCCTGAAGTGGTATATCATGCAATTCAAAGTGGAAAGTTACGGCGCTATTTCTCGCTGAAGAATTTTACGGATCCATTCCGTGTGGGTGCCGGGACACTACAGGCGCTCTCTATACTTCGCAAAGTGAAACCGGAAATTATTTTCTCTAAAGGTGGGTTCGTTTCAGTGCCCGTCGTAATGGCAGCTAAGCTTGCGAACGTGCCGGTCGTCGTACATGAGTCGGACGTCACGCCAGGTCTAGCGAATAAATTGGCATTGCCGTTTGCTTCGCAAATATTTACGGTCTTCGAACAGACGTTGCAGTACGTGCCTGAAGCGAAATCAATGTGTACGGGTCCGATCATTCGTCCCGAGCTATTTATGGGCAGTCGGCAAGAAGGCTTGCGCAAGACGGGACTGAATTCCGAAAAACCGGTATTCATTATTATGGGAGGTAGTCAAGGCTCCGCCGTGTTGAATGAAGTGGTGCGCAAGGAATTACCCGCGTTACTTGAGAAATATCAGATCATTCATTTATGTGGTAAAGGGAATGTGGTGGAAGGACTTTCAGTGGCGGGGTACGTACAGTATGAATATGTGACCGATGCATTGCCTGATCTGCTTGCAGCTGCTGATTATGCTGTCTCGCGTGCGGGTTCAAATGCAATATTCGAATTATTGGCGATCCATAAACCGATGTTGCTTGTTCCGCTTGCAGCGTCAAAAAGCCGTGGCGATCAAATATTGAATGCGGAGTATTTCGCTTCTAAAGGGCTGGCATTGCAAATAGAAGAAGAACAATTCGAAGTGCAGTCCGTTATAGACCAATTTGATGAACTTGTGAAGGAAAAAGCTCGATTGTTGTCGAATATTGAAAAGTCGACAGAACCGAAGACACCTGAAAAGATGGCGGAATTGATTTTGTCGTTCCAAAAATGAGAATGTACGCGGAGTACTTGACTGACGTCGTTTTCTGCAATTTTCAATGGATTTCCAAGTACTTTGCAGAAAACTACGCATATTAGGATTAATCCCTTTCAGTTCTAATGTTTGCGTGCTATTATTGTATAGAAGTAGTGAAAATAAACACAACAAGCCAATAGGCAAATGTGGAGGTTATATTACATGTCGAACAATGTGGATTCCCATCGTTCCCCGTATTCTAATTTTTCGGGTCCAAACCTTGGGTATGTAATGGAAATGTACGATCTGTTTAAAACAGATCAAGACGCAGTAGATCCTGATTTAGCAGAGCTATTCAGGAATTTTGGTGCGCCTCAGATGGATGAGTCAGGTCAAGAGGCAGTCGTAGCGCAAGGTTCTCAAACGGATTTGCGTAAAGTTCTTGCCGTTTATTCTTTACTTGAAGCTATTCGTTCTTATGGGCATCTTGCAGCAGACATTTATCCATTAAACGATCGACCTAAAGATACATCCCGTCTTGAACTGTCATATCATGGATTGACAGAAAGCGATCTGGTCGGATTACCAGCAACTTTGTTCTTGAAAAATGTTCCAGCGACAGTTGAAAATGGATTAGATGCAATGAATTACTTGAAGTCTCTTTATACGGGCTCCATTGCATATGAATTTTCTCATTTGATCGATGAAACAGAGCGTAACTGGATTCAATCAAAAATTGAAAACGGTGACGTACAGTCAAAAATGCAAGGAGACGAGAAAAAACAACTTCTTAAGCGTTTGACGGAAATTGAAGGTTTCGAAAAATTCATTCACCGTACATTTGTTGGAGCAAAACGTTTCTCTATCGAAGGGGTGGATACATTAGTCGTCTTAATCGATGAATTAATGCGTCGTTCCGAAGAAGCGAAAATGGAAAAAGTGCTAATCGGCATGGCTCACCGTGGACGTCTGAATGTATTAACGCACAACTTAAATAAACCATACGAAATGATGTTTGCAGAATTCGCTGGCGTACCAGCTTCACCGTTCTTGCCAAAAGACGGATCTCTTGAAGTAACTCGCGGTTGGTTCGGCGACGTGAAATACCATATGGGCGCACTTCATAAAGGGAAATCTGGGATGAATCGCTTCCTCGCGTACAACCCATCTCACTTAGAAGTGGTAAACCCAGTGATTACTGGTCAGACTCGTGCTGCACAGGAAAACACGGATAACCCAGGTATTCCACAACAAGATACAAATAAAGCGTACGCGATTTTAGTACACGGCGATGCTGCTTTCCCAGGACAAGGTATCGTTCCGGAATCATTCAACTACTCTCGCGTTCGCGGTTTCAGAACAGGCGGATCGGTTCACGTCATCGCCAATAACACGATTGGCTTCACGACGGAATATTATGATTCCCGTTCTACACACTATGCATCTGATCCAGCAAAAGGCTTTGAAGTGCCTGTATTCCACGTGAATGCAGATCACCCAGAAGAAGTACTAGCTGTTGCACAATTGGCATTCGAATATCGCCAAGCGTTCGGTAAAGACGTTCTAATCGACTTGATTGGTTACCGTCGTTATGGGCACAATGAAATGGATGAGCCACTAGTGACGAATCCAGTGATGTACCACGAAATCCATAAACATCCAACAGTTCGTGAAATTTACGGACAGCGTCTAGTAGAGCAAAATCTCTTGACAGACGAAGAAGTGAAGGAAATGGACAAGTCGGTAATTGCCACTATGCAAGAAGCGTACGATCACGTAAAAGAACAATCAGCAGACGCACCTGAAGTTTCTAATGAAACTCCAGAAGTGGTACTAGCCGGACTTCCACGTGATCTCGAAACAGGGGTAGCGGAAGAACGCCTTCGCCAAATGAACGATGAGCTATTGACGTATCCAGCTGAATTTACAGTCTTTAACAAATTGGATAAAATCTTGAAGCGTCGCCTAGAGCCATTTAAAGGTAAAGGGAAAATTGACTGGGCACATGCTGAGCAATTGGCATTCGGTTCAATCATTCAAGACGGTAAGCCAATCCGTATGTCTGGACAAGATATCCAACGCGGTACATTTGCACAGCGTCACTTAGTCTTACATGATGAAAAAACAGGTGAAGAACTTGTTCCATTGCATCATATCAGTGGATCTAATGCATCATTCGTGGCGTATAACAGCCCATTGTCTGAAGCAGGAATCGTAGGATATGAATTCGGTTATAACTTGGAAGAAGACAAAACGATGTCGATCTGGGAAGCGCAATACGGAGACTTCTCCAACATGGCACAAGTCATGTTCGACCAGTTCGTATCTTCAAGTTATTCGAAGTGGGGCCAGCAATCCGGCCTAGTGCTATTGTTGCCACACGCATTTGAAGGACAAGGTCCAGAACACTCCAGTTCACGTATTGAGCGTTATCTACAGCTATGTGGGGAAAACAACTGGACGGTTGCGAATATCTCCAGTGCAGCAAACTACTTCCACGTACTACGTCGTCAGTCGAAGATTCTCGGCAGCGAAGCAGAACGTCCGTTAGTGATTGCTACACCTAAGTCATTACTTCGTCACCCACTCGTTGGAGCAGACGTTGAAGACTTGACGGAAGGTCACTTCAAGACTGTTCTTGAACAACCTGGCACAGGAACAAAACCTGAAAAAGTGAAAAAGATCTTGTTTGCAAGCGGGAAGATGGCAATTGACCTGGCTGAGAAGATCAAAGACGGCAAAGGATTTGACTACTTGCACGTTGTACGTGTAGAGCAGCTATATCCATTCCCATCCGACAAAATTAAAGAAATCGTTGCACGATACCCGAAAGCGAAAGATTTAGTATGGGTACAAGAAGAACCGAAGAACATGGGTACATGGTCGTTCGCTTATCCATACCTAGAAAAATTAGCTGACGGTAAGGACATTTCTTATGTAGGACGTATTAAGCGTTCAAGTCCTTCTGAAGGTGACGGTGCTTCTCATAAAAAAGAACAAAATCGCATCATTGAAGAAGCCTTGAAAAAGTGATATAACGAGTACGTAAGCTTTACCATTACATGTAAAACTACTTATACAAAGTAGCTTACCCGTTAGAAAAACGGTATACCTACGAGGAGGAATTTATTGTGGCAGAGATCAGAGTACCTGAACTAGCAGAATCAATTACAGAAGGTACAATTGCAAAATGGTTAAAACAACCCGGTGAAAACGTAGATAAAGGTGAATTCATCGTTGAATTGGAAACAGATAAAGTGAACGTCGAAGTCATTTCGGAAGAAGCAGGCGTGTTATCCGAACTATTGGCTGCAGAAGGCGACACAGTTGAAGTTGGCCAAGTAATCGCGATTGTAGGTGAAGGTTCAGGTGCACCGGCACAACAAGCTCCACAAGCAACTGAAGCAACACCAGCACCAGCACAAAAAGAAGAAACACCAGCTCCAGCAGCGGCTGCAACGGAAGAAACATCTTCTTCAGACCGCACTATTGCAAGCCCAGCAGCACGCAAGCTTGCTCGTGAAAAAGGTATCAATCTTGCAGACGTATCACCAGTTGATCCAATGGGTCGCGTCCGCGCGCAAGATGTATCTGCTCACAACAACGCTCCAGCACCTAAAGCTCCTGCGGCACCAGCTGCTAAAGCAGAAGCAAAGGATGACGGCCGTATTACGCGTCAGAAAATGACTCGTCGTCGTCAAACAATCGCTAAGCGTTTGCTTGAAGTAAGACAATCCACAGCCATGTTGACGACTTTCAATGAAATCGATATGTCGAAAATGATGGAACTTCGTTCACGCAAAAAAGATCAGTTCTTCGAGCAAAACGATGTACGTCTAGGCTTCATGTCATTCTTCACGAAAGCAGTCGTAGCAGCATTGAAGAAATATCCATATGTTAACTCTGAAATCGATGGCGATGAAATTCTGTTGAAGAACTACTTCGATATCGGTATCGCAGTATCTACTGACGGTGGACTAGTTGTACCAAACGTAGTCGATGCAGACCGTAAGAGCTTTGCTGAAATCGAAGCGTCTATCGGAGAACTTGCGAAAAAAGCCCGCGATAATAAGTTGACAATGGCTGATATGACAGGCGGTTCATTCACCATTACAAACGGTGGAGTATTTGGTTCACTATTGTCTACTCCAATCCTTAACGGTACACAAGTAGGAATCTTGGGTATGCATACAATTCAGAAGCGTCCAGTAGCTATTGGGGACAATATTGAAATTCGCCCAATGATGTATGTTGCACTTTCTTACGATCACCGTGTAATTGATGGTAAAGATTCAGTAGGATTCTTGAAGATGGTTAAAGAGTTGCTTGAAAACCCTGAAGACCTTCTACTAGGTTCTTAATTAACACACACCAAGCGACCCGCTAATCAGCGGGTCGCTTTTATTTAGGGAAGGAGAGATTTTATGTCATATTTACAATGGTTGGATGAACCTACGTTGAAGACGGTGACGTGTACCCATACCGATGCAGCGAAGTATTTGGTAAGTAATATGCTGACAGTGGGGAAGACCTATGAAGTGAAGAATGAAACGGAAGAGTTTATCTTTGTCGTAGACAATTCAGGCAAGGTCGGCGGATATTATAAGACGTATTTTGAGTGAATAGATAGTGAAGGGGAGACGGTTCTTAATTGAATCGTCTCTTCTTTTTATTGGAGAGTGAAGAGATGGGAAAGGCGATGGCATCGTTGATCGACGTTCCAGGCGTACGCGTTCAGGAGGACCCGTGTTGAGCCAACTAGTCACTGCGTTCCTTTAGTTGTCTCACCTGTCGGGCATGATCCTCCTCAAGTCGCCTTGCACTTACGATCAAATTTTTGTTGTGTTCTGATGTTCAATTCGTGAGGAGTTAGTGGGGGCAATCGCGGTGCCGCTCATTGATCTGCTCAAGTGCTCTTAGAACATTGTTATGTGCTCTATGACATCTCTGATCCGCTCTATTCGGGTTTCCAGTCGCTCATAGCCACTGCACAAGCGATCATAGAGACCTCGCAACCGCTCATAGCCCAACATCACGCGTATCGTTTCGAACTTGCATTTACACCAACAAAAAAACCGTCTCTCTTATGAGGGACGGTTTTGTGACTCTTCATATACGGCGAGTAAACGGGTCTTGAGTTCTTGTTCCATTCTCGCGATCTCGGTCTCAGCAGCTTTGCGTTTTGCGCGTCCATCTGCTTGGATTAGCAAGGTTTCTTCAATCGTCTGAATCAAGTTCTCCTGTGTCGTTTTCAATGTATCGATTTCTATAATACCTTTTTCATTCTCTCTGGCTGTTTCGATACTATTCACTTTCAACATCTCGGAATTACGAAGCAACAAATCGTTCGTTGTCTTTGTGACGAGCTTTTGTGACTCCACGGCTTTTTGCTGACGGTTGAGTGTTAGGGCAATCGCAATCTGGTTCTTCCACAGCGGGATGGCTGTCATGATGGATGCCTGGATTTTCTCAGCCAACGTTTGGTTCGTTTGTTGAATCATACGGATCTGTGGCGCACTCTGAATGGTGATTTGACGGGATAGTTGCAAGTCGTATAAGCGTTTTTCTAAACGGTCCACAAATTGTGCCATGTCGTTAACTTCTTGAACCATCATTTGATCATCTGCTTGCTGTGCTTTTTTATGCAGTTCTGGAATGATTGTACTATTGATTTCATCAATCTTTAATTCTGCAGCGGCAATATAGACATTCAATGCTTGAAAGTAGGTTTTGTTTTGTTCATACAAATTGTCCAACATACGAACGTCTTCCATTAAACCACGTTTGGAATGCTCCAGTTGAACGCTTATTTTATCGACTTGTGTGCCGAGTTTTTCGTATTTCGTCATGATTTCTTTGATCGGGCGAGTAGCCTTGTTAAATAAACGGCTTAGACCTGATTTCTTTTTATCTGATAGATCATCTGTATCGATTTCAGATAGCTTGGCCATTAATTCATTCAATACATCACCGACAGGTCCGATATCTTTGCCTTGAACATGATCGAGCATTTTGTGAGAGAAGTTGGATAGTTCATTTTGTGCATTGGCACCGTAGGAAATGACGGCCTCGTAATTACCGACAGGAATCTGTGAAGCCAATTGACGTGCTTTATCTTGTTCTTCGGGTGTTAATCGGTCAATCAATTTAGCGGGTGCCGCTGTGTCGGACAGCGAATTCTCCATTTCTTTTGGAAGCAGGCTAGCATCCATATCGAATGGATTACCAAGCAAGTCGTCCACCGATTTTTCTTGTAGTACGTTTTTATCTGTCATTAGAATGTTCCCCTTTCGATTGAAGCAACGGTTTGTCTCTTTTGAGTGTAATATCGACGTAATCAATTTCCATTCGAAGCTGTTCTAAATCAGTTGATACGGCGTTACGTAGATCTCGTTCCATTTCGAGACTCAAATCAGATAATGTTTCGCGGGTATGTTGTAATGCGACTTTGATATCTTGGTCTTTTAATGGTTGATTAACGAGTAGGCTGTACTTCGATGTTAATTCTACAACGGAATCAAGATGGGCGTAGAAAAAGCTTTCGACTTGGTAAAATTTTCTCGGGTTGGACTGGACGATCTTGATGATGCGTCGAGCCATTGAAGACATATCGTATACTTGTCTGAATGCTTGGATTGAACGGACTTGTCCGTACATATTTCCGAGCTGTTTTAGCTTTCGTTTAGATTCATTCAGTTGTTGTTCAATATGTTTATATTCAGAGCGTGCCATCCCGAATTTTTTTAATGTAGAGCGTAACTGCAGTTCTTTAATCGCTACGTTGCCTCCAGCATACAGTGCGATCCCGATTGCGGAGCCTATGAAAAAGTTCGTGCTTGTACCGCCAATTAGGATTACCCATGTTAGGAAACTAGTCGGAGCCATTAGTGCATGTCGTGTGAAGAAGTTTTTTAAATTATTCATGATGTTTTAGGCCGCCTTCCATTCTGACTCTATATAATACTTACGGATTAACGACGAAAAGGTTTCATTTATCGTGCAGACAGTAAGGTTACTGGAGCCTACCTCAATTATAGCCGAAAATGGTCGAAAACTCATATATTACGCAACAAGAATCAATTTACTTTGATTAGCGAGTTGAATTTGCTAGAATGAATATCATTCCTGCATTGCGCAAGGTAAAGGAGTGCTTACTGAATGTATGAAGTGGTATACATGAAGGCGGACTTTGAGCCGTGGTGGATGTTTGAAGAGTGGAGAGACTACTGTGTCTCATCCAAAACATTTACGAATAAAATTGATACAGAAGCATATGTTAAAGAACAGATCGGGAAGATGGAACCGTGTTTTGAACATTATGAAATACGCAAAGGCTGCTTCCATGCATTTTGGTCCACATCTGAAAAATACTATTGCAATGGTTGTGAAGGAGATTTGCAGTTGTATCACGGAATTATCGTGTTGTTAGACGGGGAACCAAACATATCGTAAGAACATTCAGTAAATGCGCTTTTTATTAATTGACAAAGAAGCCCAATATGTTATACTAAACGTAAGTAAATTAATTGAACGACCGTATGCTAAGTGATTCACCTATTACAAAAGGGATCGGCGACGTCGGCAACTTTTGTAATACGTGAATTTTTTTGTATGCTAAGGTTCGTGTATTAAAGTATTTATATTTTTTTGGAGGTAATCGAATGAAACAAGGTACAGTGAAATGGTTTAACTCAGAAAAGGGCTTCGGTTTTATCGAAGTTGACGGAGAAGAAGACATCTTTGTACACTTCTCAGCAATCCAAGGCGACGGATTCAAATCTCTTGACGAAGGTCAACAGGTTGAATTTGAAGTTGTCGAAGGAAACCGTGGTCTACAAGCAGCTAACGTTGTTAAAATCTAAACCACTAGAAAAGGCGCCCATTGCGGCGCCTTTTCGTTTGCAGTAAATTACGGTTGTGTTACCGTTTCTAGACTCGATGTAACGACAAATTCCTCTTCACCTTCCATCGACATCATCGATTCACGTTTAACTTCTCCAAAATTCTTCACGAGATAGATCCTATTCACAAAGTCTTTTCCTACTTGCTCGATCACGACCGCATCTTCAAATTGCTGATAGGGGGTTTCCACTGAAGCGTTCATCTCCACAATCTTCCAGTCATCAAAAGTTGTACCTACTTCAATAGGACCTTTCAAATAGGTCCGGATTGGCTTCATGGACTCTAGCTCTTCCGTCGGTGGAACTGCTGCGTCCAATTCAATATGTTCTTCCTGCAATACTTGGATTTCATCTCCATTGAGTTTATACACTTTTTGAACGAATGCACCACCGTTGTTTTCATGAATTACGACAAAGTCTTGCGCAGGCCTTGCAACGGTGATGTCTAGCTCGGCAAATTCATTGCCGACACCTTTATAATGCGCGCTTGAACCGTCCGGGAGAAAGTAATCAAGTAAGGCTACATCGGTCAGATTCGCATCCTTGTTGTCATGTTGTTCTGAGGTATCACCGTTCTTTCCTTCTTGATTTGTCTTAGCAGAGTCAGTCTTACCATCAATGGACGTAGCAGGCTTGTTTGAGCATCCGACGAGCACGAGAAGCAATGCAATCGTTAAAAACCATAGATTGCGTTTCATAATGAAAAACCTCCTTTTACTTTGTGTTATTCCCTTACTGGTGGAAGCTATTCATGTGGAATAAAAAAAGTAGGGTAAACGATACGTAAATTACTCCGATGCGTGTAGCTGAATACCCAAACATCTTGTCCATTTAATTCACTATCTAACCAGTAAATTATTTTAATAGGGAAGTCTATTTTTCTTCTAACCGTTTTTTAATATTAGAAAAATCAAAACTCGAAGTATACGATTTTTTTACGAATAACCAAACAACTCCATCTATAAACATATTGAATAGTTCTAGTAAAACCTGGTTCCAAATAATCCTTCCTACTACAATAATCCTCGCATCTCATTTTTTGGTATACTATAGATAACACACGTACAGTAATTAAGGAGGGGAAGAGCAATGAAGAGTACATTTGTAATTCGTCAGAGAGCCTTTTTAAAGCTCTACATGCTCAATAAGGCAGAAGAAGGGAACTTGTATGGCTTACAAATATTAGATGACCTTTTAGATCATTTCAGAGATCTTGGTTATCGACCGACTAAGTCTGAAGTATACAAGTCTCTACATGATCTACTCAACGATGGTCTTATCGTTAGACATCCGGTCCATAAGCAGGGGACGGAGATGCAGACACTTTATATCTACCGCATAGGTGACCAGGAAAAAGTAAAAGCCTACAAAGATACGATAAAGTTCGAGATTGATCGATCGATCTCATTACTTAATAGAGCACTGCAAGACAATTATTCGCAAAAGAGAAAGTGAAAAAGGCGCTGGCGTTGACCGTTGTTTTTACGATTCAATAGTGTACACATACATGTATGACTTGTTGACGTCAAACGCAAAAAAGTCCCCTAGAAGCATATAAAATGTACCCTATAAGATAGACACTTTGAAAAAAGTCTATCCTATAGGGTACTTTTGTTTATAATGAATAAAAAGATGTGGGGGCGGATGAATGTGACTGAACGATTGTTTACCTTAA
>NZ_PDYO01000010.1:0-80224 GCF_002743065.1 Sporosarcina sp. P16b
AGTTATATGACGTACTACAATCATTATCGAGGTCAATGGAATTTGAAAAAGCTGCCGCCTGCAAAATACAGACAACAGCTTCAACAAACAGTCTAGGCTTTTTTAAAACTGTCCTTTACAAAGGGTACATTTTAGACATCACTTGGTGTCGAGGATAGCTTTTTTATGATACTTTTGCGAGTGAAAATCCTCTACCGAGAATTTCCGAAGCATTTAGAAAGACGACAAATGCCTGAGGTTCTTCCTCTCTTAAGATCTTCTTCAAGTAAATTGCTTCCGATTGCTCAACCACACATAGAATCATGGTCCTTTCCTGATTGGAAAAGCCACCTACCGAACGAACTTTAGTCAATCCACGATCAATCTTCTCCTTGATAATCGTCTGGATATGTTCTTCATGATCCGTAATAATCAATACTAGTTTAGATTGAGAAGTTTGTAACTGTACAAAGTCAATCACCTTACTCGTCACAAAAATCGCCATCATCGCAAATAATGCCAACTCCAGATTGAATACGATAGCGGACGCAATCACAACCAATCCATCCACGAATAATTGCGCATACCCACTAGACAGACCCGTGTACTTCTTAACAACCTGAGCCACTGTCGCAAGTCCTCCAGTTGATCCATTTCCCCGGTAGACTATGCCAAGCCCTACTCCTAACATAATTCCCCCATAGATTGCTGACAATAAAGGATTGTCAATCGTTGAAGGTATATCAGCAGTCAGCCAAATGGTTAGCGGTACAAAAAACGTTCCCACTAATGTTTTCAGACTAAAATCCTTACCTAGAAGCACAAGACCTATAAAAAATATCGGGATATTAATAAGCCACTGCACAAAGGCGGGTTCAAATCCATACATCTCATACAGAATGGTACTAATACCAGACACGCCCCCAGCTGCGAGTCTTGCTGGTAAGAAAAATATATTGAAAGCCAAACCGACTAACATGGATCCGATCATAATCCAAACATATTCAATCAGTAGCTTTTTTCTCGGTGAACGGGTCTTCATTTATAAAACCTCCCTATCTTGATGAGCTAAAAGCACTTTTGCTATTTTACATCATATTGTAAGCGGTGAATAGCCTATCCGTAGTTTATAGGCATAAGTGGTCCCTTCTATGCATCTACTAGTTTTGATAGTAAATTCACTTGGAAGGAAGCGATGTATTGAAATTAACACCGTTTATTGATCCACTACCTATTCCACAATATCTAACTCCACTTGAGAGGCATAAATGCTTCTCGTACTATGAAATTGGGATGAAGGAGTTCTTCCACGAATTTCATTCAGAGCTGACCCCAACAAAGATTTGGGGATATGAGGGGCAATTCCCCGGTCCTTTAGTAAATGTAAACAGCGGCGAGTGTGCACATATCAAGTGGAAGAACGAACTACCCGATAAACATTTCCTACCGATTGATAGAACACTCCACGGTTCAAGCGAACATATGCCAGATGTTCGTACAGTGGTGCATTTACACGGAGCGGAAGTAGAGCCCGAAAGTGACGGACATCCTGAAGCATGGTTTACGAATAACTATCATACAGTGGGTCCAGTATTTGACTCTCCCGTTTATAAATACAATAATAATCAGCGTGCCGCTACACTTTGGTACCATGATCACGCAGTCGGCATTACCCGTTTAAATGTCTATGCGGGTCTCGTTGGCATGTATATTATTCGCGATGAAGAAGAACGCAAACTAAAACTTCCTTCCGGGGCGTATGAAATTCCATTAATTATCGCTGATCGCGGCTTTAACGAAGACGGCTCCCTTTTCTATTCAGACACAACTAATGTAAGACCAGGACCTGTACAGCCTGGATTGACATTCCCGCATCCATCCGTCACACCTGGTGAAGCGTTTGAAAACATCACAGTTAACGGGAAGGTCTGGCCCTACCTAGAAGTAGAGCCAAGAAAGTACCGATTCCGCATATTGAACGCCTCAAATGAACGCTTTTACAAAATGAACTTATCAAACGGACAAAAAATTATACAAATCGGCTCAGATGGTGGGTTATTGGAAACGCCTGTATATATGGATGCGTTAACGATTGCACCCGCTGAACGAATGGATGTAATTATTGATTTTTCTAAACTGGCACCCGATGATACGATTGTTTTAGAAAATACGGCTGCCACACCATTTGATTTCCCACCGCCAATAGGCACTCTCCCTGATCCTGAAACCGATGGACAGATTATGCAGTTTAGGGTGGTTGAATTAACAGGACCAGATACAAGCAAAGTTCCCGCTATACTCAGCAACATACCTAAACTACGGGAATGTGACGCCGCCCAAACACGTGACATTACACTGGATGCAGACATCGATGAATATGGTCGTTTAAAGTTCTTGTTTAATAATAAAGGTTTCATGGAACGAATCGATTTCAAGCCTAAACTGAATGATACAGAGATCTGGCGCATCATCAACACGGCTGGCGCAACGCATCCTATACACATCCACTTGATCCAATTCCAGATTCTCGACCGTATTCCCTTTGACGCCCAAGGCTTCACGGCGAATGGTTTACTCAACTTTACAGGCCCGCCTGTACAACCAGACGTAAATGAACGAGGCTGGAAAGACGTCGTCCAGTCTCCACCCGGGTTTGTGACACGGGTCATTATGCGCTTTGCTCCATTCACCGGTCGCTATATGTATCATTGTCATATTTTAGAGCACGAAGATCATGATATGATGCGTTCTTTCGAAGTAGTGGAGCGCAAATGTGGTTGCAAAAATAACTGCATATGCAAGGAACATAAACCAAAACGTAAATGTGAGTGCAAGAAGAATTGCAGATGTCACGGCAAGTGTACATGTAAAAAAACCTGTACTTGCAAGAAAAAGAAATCAAATCACCCATCGAAAGAAGAACGTCGTCATAAAAAGTGTCCTACGTGTCCTCCTTGTTCTGAGACGTATCGTTGTGAATGTGAATAATGAAAATGAGCCCCGCGAGATATTTTAATCTCGCGGGGATTTTTAGGCTTCTATCAAATAATCATAGAGTTTATTTTCTACCGGATGTTCCATTACCATGTTCATATGGACTACTGGCAAACGCTTTCCTTTACCGTCTATCATATAGTCTTCCGCAACACTTTGCTGGTCAGGTAGGCCTTTACCCAAATAATAGAAGTCTGTTCCCTCGTCGTCATCTTTCTTCACGAATAGATGAATATCTATATCCTTTTCCTTAGCCTGAATAATAGTTTGTACTTCATTCGATCGCAACGTTCGGTTACTGCGTGTATACCATTTGAATAACTCAGGATTGATGAATTCATCACCGTAATCCACACTTGCTTCTACTTCTCCATGCTTATGATACGTTACGAATATAGGACAAGTTCCATGTTTCGTTTTATAACCATACATCGTCGAGCTTTCGTCCGCCTGCCAATTCAATAATTTACATACATCTTTACGTGAGTATTTGGCATGCAGCGTTAACTTGTTAGCGCAATCGTATACTCTCGACTTTTCCTTCGCACTGCGCAACACGTCTTCAATTAGAGATACTACGTACGAATCCTGTTCAATACTCTGTTGGATTTTTTCGTTAAATGTGAACACTTGGTTATGATCCATCGTAATAATCGCTTGATTTCCGTATTTCTTTTGGGCATTTTGTGTGAAAAACGATAAGTCATAGATTCGCGTGACGGATTCGATCGTATCGTCATCAACTTGACAGCCTGTAGACTTCAGCTCGTAGATGAATTCGTCCAAACGAACTTTTCCCTTATTGAGCAACATCTCGGCTAGCACTACTTCATGAATCCGTTTGCCATTGATCAATTCCAGAGAGAACATCGTTAATATCTGACTTTCATATGGTGTGATCGTTGGAATAGGATCTTCTGTAGATTTAACTTTCATTAGAAAATCAAAGTAATTATTGTGTTTGTTTATAATAACGACTGGATCGATAGAGTGCTGTTCGATAAAATCATATAGATAAGGCACTTTACCAATTTTATTCCTCAGATCCTGATACGCATCTTTCAAGATTTTCAAAGACGTTAAATTACTGCTATTGATTGCGTTGAAAATACGCTTCTGTGCAACTTCCTCAAAATTGATTGTCGAGACACCCTTGATATAACTAGTATCTTTCATATTTCGTCGAACATTATCTTTATTCATCGAACGGTCACCAGACAACGCAATTGGAATCAAATAGTTATTCGCATAGTTTCCGATAAAATCAATGACCGTAACAAATGGCTTATCTTGATCCTTGCGCAGTCCTCGCCCTAGTTGTTGAATAAAAATGATACTGGACTGTGTTTGTCTAAGCATGACCACCTGATTGATACTTGGGATATCGATACCTTCATTGAAAATATCCACAGTCAGTATATAATCGAGTTCTCCTTTTTCTAGCTGATCAACTCTACGCATGCGCTCTTCGTACGAATCATCACCCGTTAATGCTACAGTTTTATAGCCGCGCAAATTCAGTTCTCTTGAAAACTCACGCGCCTCTTCTTTTCGACTGCAAAACATCAAACCTCTCACTTGATCGCCGGCATGACTGTAATAGGATACTTTTTCAATTACATGTTCTACACGTTCGCTCGTTACCAATTTAGAAAGAATCGTGTGATCACCTATTAGCTCGCCATCTATTTCAAAATCTGTTACGCCGAAATAATGAAACGGGCATAGCATATCCTCTTCTAGTGCTTCTTGAAGACGGATTTCATACGCAATATTATAATCGAAGAGTTCGTATATATTGAAGTCGTCGGTTCGTTCAGGTGTAGCGGTCATCCCCATCAAAAACTGAGGGGTGAAATAATCGATCACACGCAAATAGCTAGTCGCACCCGCTTTGTGTACTTCATCAATCAAAACATAATCAAAGTCTTCCGAATTAAAGTCCCGAAGGTTTTCAGGCTTGGACAACGTTTGGATACTTGCAAACACATACTTCTTATTCGACTGCCGATTGGCTCCGACATACAACCCGAATTCTTCGTCTATTCCTCCGAGTACCCGCTTGAAGTCTTGCATAGCTTTCTTCAAGATTTGCTCTCTATGCACAATGAATAGCATACGTTTCGGTGCAAACTTACGTACGTCAAAAGCGGATAGATACGTCTTCCCTGTACCTGTTGCCGAAATGATCAGCCCTTTATCCTGACCGTTCGCACGCACCGCTTCAATATTCGCCAGAGCCGCCTGTTGCATTTTATTTGGCGTAATCTCTAACGCCTGTTCAATTGCATTGGTTTGATAGGCCGATGGATGCTCAAATACTTGAGCCGCGCTTGTCCGATCTGCATGTTCCTGATAAATCGTTTCATAGTGTGCTATCCAACCTTCAGTTAATACTTTGGCATCTGACCATACATCCTCAAACTGGTCTTTAAAATGATAGACAATTTCCCCATCACGATGAGATGTTAGCTTCACATTCCACTCATAATTCACTTGTAGCGCATGTGCCGTCAAGTTGGAACTGCCTACAATTAATGAGTATTGATCACTCTTTTGAAAAATATAACCCTTTGAATGAAAGCCTTCCTTTTCAGTTAGACGTACTTTTACATTCGGAATGTTCAGGAGCTCACGAAACACTTTTGGCTGATTGAAATATAAGTAAGTAGACGTAATGATTCGGCCGTTAACGCCCCGTTTATGTAAATCGTAAAACAAAGATTTAAGTGTAGCCAATCCACTTTCCGTGATAAATGCCACTGAAAATAAGAATTGGTCACAGTGTCGAAGTTCATCCTGAATCGAGGATAGCACCGTCGTATTCTTTATTGAATTATTCACCAATAGCTCCGGTTTATAACTGTCACTCTGCTTATGTCCTTTATTCACAAACCCCTTGTGCAAAGACGCTTCCAGCTGCCGAATAAAATCTCCCATCCCACAGACACCTCTCTCTTCATGCTATTGATTTTCCAACTTTTCAATCGCCGGTATATCCGCAGGTGCCCACTCCAGCATATGTAACTGATCTTTTGGAATCCAACGTAATTCCGCATGTTCTGTCGCCACAGGCTTTCCTTCTACGATCTTCGACATGAATGTTTCTAATCGAACAATGACTTTTTCGTACTCATATGTAGTGTCTTCTACTGCTTCTCCTACCGTAATGGTGCAACCGAGTTCCTCTTGAATTTCACGTCGCAAGGCTTGCTGATGTGTTTCCCCCATTTCAATTTTGCCTCCAGGGAACTCCCAATAATTCGGCAGTGTCATCGTAGGACTACGAAGTGCGGCTAATACTTCACCTTTCTCGTTTTCAATCACCGCTCCCACTACATGCACATTTTTCTTCATGTGTTCCGACCTCCAGTTTATTACCCACCCATTTGGGATCCATTATACCATCAACCATTATAAATTGAAGAAAGCTTCCCATGTTTCACCCCGCATTAAATCAGGAATACTTAACTATGGACTACACTATAATGAAACAAAGTGGAGGTGTGGAAATGAAACAAGAGAAAACTTCTGTGCTGTTACGCATAGCTATTTTTATCACCTACGCAATCATGATCACAGCTAACGCATTGGCCAATATCCTTCCTCTAAATGGACAAACAACAGGTGAGCTATCGGATAAATACGGAAATCTATTTGCGCCGGCAGGATTTACGTTTTCTATTTGGAGTCTGATCTACTCACTGTTATTATTCCATGTCATCTATCAACTAGGCTTTTTCCATAAGAATAAAAATCCACAACGTCTAAGTCAAGTAGGCATATGGTTCTGTATCTCTTCTGTATTGAATGCATCGTGGATTTTCTTATGGCATTATGAATATCTGTTACTTTCCGTTATAGTCATGTTACTCATATTGCTGACATTAATAAGAATTAATACCCTCACATTTAATGCTTCACTGACTAGAAGAGAAGCGTTCTTCATAAAGCTCCCGTTCAGCATCTATTTCGGATGGATCACTATCGCTACGATTGCAAACATTACCGCTTTTCTCGTTTCTATTGAGTGGGACGGATTGGGTTTATCTGACGTCACATGGACGATTATCATTTTATTCGTCGGAGCTGTTATCGGAATTTTAACAACGATTCGACGCCAGGATATAGCCTACGCACTTGTATTGATTTGGGCATATTACGGGATATATTCTAAGCACACTTCAGAAAGTGGATTTAATGGAGAGTATCCTTCTATTATCTTATCTATCTTAATCTGTTTGGTGCTCATAGTTTTGTCTATTGTACTCGTTGCAGCAAATAAGCTTCGCAAATAAAAAGCGCAAAGGAGCAGGCTATTGCCTCTTCCTTTGCGTCAAATAATCATGCCATCAGGTCGTGTTATCATACAATACCCAATACTTACATACTACTACAAAAACTTATCGTGATGTTTTTAACAGCCTGTGCAATCGGGGATAATTAAAACGTTGCACACGTCAACCGATATACTTTGCTAGGGAACAATTGATTCAAGTTATGACATCAACCATGCTTCCGGCCATAAATCCTCTTTAAAAAACTCTATTAAATCCTCTGCGCGTCAGAGTTAATTGGTGTTGTCTAACCTTGTCCTGCCTGCACCAATTTCGTGTACTTTTATCATTTTCTTCATCTCCCCACTTCTATTGTCAAATAACATATAGTTCGAGAAGATATATCCAATAAGAAATTCCACAACTAAAGAGCCAGTGTTTTTTAAAACTATGTGAAAAGCCTTTGCCCTGACCCCTTAACTTTATTACAAATTGACTCTTTTTAAAGCATCAGATTTCCTTTATTCTAAATTTACTACTTTTTACGTGAGGAAGGTTCAGGCCATGCAAAAAACATATAGCTATCCAGCACAACGAACGAAGACGTTTGATCTAATTCTGACATCCATGCTTGCATCACTCGTCTTCGTCGCTACTCTTTTACTCAATATTAAACTACCTCTTGGAAACGGTGGACTAATCCACCTCGGCACTTCCATGTTGTTCATTGTCTCCATTTTATTCGGACCGAAGAAAGGTATGATTGCTGGGGCTGTCGGAATGGGCTTGTTCGACTTGGTTAGCGGATGGGCTCTATGGGCACCTATTACAATCCTAACACGCGGCTTGCAAGGTTATATCGTAGGTAAAATCGCTTGGTCAAACGGTCGTAAAGGAACGAGCTTCAAGTTCAATCTACTCGCCATGCTAGCTTCCATACCATTCACTATTGCTGGCTATTATATCGGAGAGAGTATTCTATATCACAGTTTGATCATCCCGCTTGCTTCCATTCCTGGTGATCTGGTCCAATGTGCAGTGGGAATCGCCATTGCCGTTCCCGTCTGTGCCATGTTAAAAAAGGTTTCAATGTTCAAGTAAATATACAGTTGAAATCCACGGTATCTCACACGCTGCCATTAATTCAAAATTCTTAAAGTCCACTTGATTAGTCGTTTTAGTGTCATAGACTATCTACATGCATGAGTATGGAAACAGTAGTTCGTGACAAAAAATAACCTGTCCGAGAGATTTTTCTCCCCGACAGGTTATTTCTATTACTGCTTCATATTTACGAATACACTTTTCACTTCCGTGTAATTCGCTAAGCCATATTCTCCGCCCATTTCGCGGCCAATGCCCGATTGCTTATAACCACCGAATGGCATAGTCTCCCACTCAAGACCGAAGTCATTAATCCATACAGTACCAGACTGCAACTTACTTGCAATATAATGTGCTTTTTTGACATTCTCTGTCCAAACACTTGCCGCCAAGCCATATTCACTATCATTCGCACGCTGGATTACTTCTTCTATTGTATCAAAGACGAATAGTGATAAAACAGGCCCAAAGATCTCCTCACGAGCGATCGTCATATGATCTTCTACATCCGCAAACACTGTTGGTTGTACGAAGAAACCTCTTTCATGCGCTTTCCCGCCTCCAGCTACTAGACGTGCACCTTCTTCTTTCCCTTTTTCGATATACTCTAAGACCGTTTTCTGTTGCTTAGCAGATACGAGCGGACCCATTTCGGTAGTTAGGTCCATTCCTGGTCCAACTTTCAACGCTTTCGCTTTGTCAGCTAATGCTTCAACGAATTGATCATACAGGCTACGATGGATGTACGCGCGAGTACACGCGCTACAGTTTTGTCCATGGTTATACATAGTTCCTGCAAATACGCCTTCGATAGCCTCTTCTACATCCGCATCTTCCAATACAATAGAAGGTGATTTTCCACCCAGCTCAAGGGTAATACCTTTCATCTGATCTGCAGCAGATTTCATTACTTGTTTCCCTACTGCAGTAGATCCTGTAAATGCCACCTTGTCTACCTTTTCATGTGTGATTAAAGCATTACCTGCTACACTTCCAGCGCCTGGCAATACGTTAACAACACCGTCGGGGAAACCGGCTTCTTTAAACAGGCGAGCCGCATAAAGTAACGATAATGGTGTTTCACTTGCCGGTTTGATGACTACTGTACAACCTACTGCAAGTGCAGATCCAAGCTTCCACGCTGCCATCGCTAGAGGGAAGTTCCAAGGAATTACTTGCCCTACCACGCCAACCGGCTCATGCACGATATAGTTGAGGTAATCAGGAGATACTTGAACAGTTTGTCCAGTGATCTTCGTTGCCCAGCCTGCATAGTAACGGAAATGCTGTACAGTACCGTCTACATCGTCAGCCAATGCCACTTCGTATGGTTTCCCATTGTCTAATGCTTCAAGCTGTGCCAGTTCTTCGCGGTTCTCGTCAAGTAAATCTGCAAACTTGTAGATCAAGTGTGAACGGGTTGCCGCGTCCATCTTTGTCCATTCACCTTCATCGAATGCTTTACGAGCGGCTTCCACCGCAACATCGACATCTTCTGGCTGTGCTTCACTTACTTTGGCAATGATTTCTTCCGTTGCAGGATCGATTACGTCAAATATTTTCCCGCTCTTCGCCTCTACATACTTTCCATTAATATAAAGACCTTTTGTATTGTGTAAAAATTCCTGTACTTTAGGTTTTAGTTCATAATCTACTTTCAGCATTCGTCGCTACCTCCAATTCTTTCTCCAGTACGCCAAGTCCATCCATCAAATCTTTTAGCTTTTGATCTTCTTCTTCGTTTAATGGCAGACGCGGCAGACGGCAAGGTCCTCCTGCACAGCCTTTAAGCTCCATTGCACGTTTTGTGATTTGTACATATTTACCCGAACCTTCAAGGAACTCACACAGAGGCAGTAATTCATCATATAACTTCCACGCTTCATCCATATTTCCGCCCTGCAATGCATTGTACAATTTCATAACATGACCCGGTACGATGTTCCCTGAAACGGAAATCCATCCTGTTGCGCCAACCAAGAATGATTCAATCGCCAAGTCTTCTGAACCGCAGAATACTTTTAGGAATCCTTCACCTTGACGTGCAATATCGCGCGCTTTACCGATTCCACCGCTAGACTCTTTGATGTGTGTAATATTTTCCACGTCACGACCTACGCGCAGAATCGTTTCTGTGCTGATGTCTACGCCAGACGTGAACGGGTTGTTGTAAATCATAACTGGTATTTTAACGGATTCAGCTACTGCTTTGAAATGCTCGTAGATTTCGTCTTCTTTTGGATGGGCGTAATAAGAGTTAATTAATAATGCTGTGTGTGCACCCGCTTTTTCTGCCTGCTGTGTGTATTCAATTGCATCCGCTGTTGTTTCAGCTGCTGTACCCACGATCAACGGAACGCGGCCATTGATTTGTTCCACTGCTACTTCTACTGCTTTGAAACGCTCTTCTTTTGTTAAACTGACGAATTCTCCTGTACTTCCGTTAATCGCAATTCCATTAACGCCTTCTCCAATAAAATGCTCAATATTATTACGGAATCCGTCCCAATCAATCTCTTTCTGATTTAACATCGGTGTTACCAATACTGGAAAGATACCTTTTACTTCTGTCATTTTAAATTCCTCCAATTAGTGTTTTAGTTAGTTACATTTCCTATTTTATTTATACTGCTTACGCTACTTGTTTCACCCTCAAGCTCTTGCGTTTGCTCGCCAGGCTGGGTCCGCCAAATAAATTTACCTGTAAACCCGTAAATAAGCGAGATGATGAGGACTAAAAAGTTAAACCATAAGAATGGCAGATAACTCATTGTGGATACTCCGAGTGCTGCGGCCATAAATACACCGCCATCCGACCAGGGAACCATAGCCGTAGTGACTGTTCCACCGGCTTCTGAGTTTCTCGACAGCACCCGGCGATCCATATGCAATTTATCATAGTTATCTCCAGTAATTTTAGTAGCCGTAATCAACGAAACATATGCTCCACCGAATGCGTTACCAAGAAGACCTGCCAACAATGTCGTTACCGTTGCTTTACCAGGATTGTTTGCCCATTTACCAAGATAATTTCCTACTGCACGCAATACACCAATTCGCTCCATCAATCCACCTACACCTAAAGCAAAAATGATCAATGCGATTACATCTAACATAAAGACAATCCCACCACGATTTAATAAATTATCGATAAATGGTACGCCTGATTCAATCGTGTTACCTGCATACATAATATTGAATGCCCCGAGGAACGTCGCACCTTGGAACAAAAATGCCCAGATTGTTCCTAAAAATGCACCAAACAAAATAACAGGAATAGAAGGCATTTTGAATATCAACAACAAAATAACCACTGCCGCTGGAACCAACATATACCAGCTTATATTGAAATACTCTTCTAATGAATCCATTGTGTTCAATGCAGCTGATAGATCTCCGCTCCCTTTGTAGAAGAGTCCTACAACTAAGAACAAGACAGCTGAAATAATCCACGCTGGCAATGCGACTGTGAACATCGACTTAATATGATCGATGAGATCAACCTTTGACAGTGATGCCGTCATAACCGTTGTGTCAGAAAGCGGCGACATTTTATCCCCTACATAACAACCCGAAATAACAGCACCTGCAACAAGCGGTAATGGGAATCCGAAACTAGCTCCAATTGCCATCATGGCAATACCGGCAGTACCTGCAGATCCGAATGAAGTTCCTGTGGCAATCGATGTTATCGTACAAATAATGAAAGCAGCCAATAAGAAAATACTTGGGTTAATGACTGATAATCCGTAATAGATAATCGAAGGAACAATACCGCCCGCAATCCAGGTACCAATTAACGCACCCACCGACGTCAGAACGATGATAGCTTCCAGACCATCATTGACACCACTCAATAAACCATCTTGCATTTGCTTATAGCTATAACCAATCTTTAATCCTAAGCCTATAATCAGGAACCAAGTCGTCAAGAGCGCCAGATGAATGGAAATGCCGAATACGACAATAAATGTCACCATAATTGCTCCAAATCCGATTAGCACAAACAATACTTCGGCCAAGCTGGGTAATCTCTTCTCCATTTTAAAACCCCCTGTGGTTTTACTAGACGTGGCTTTTAAGCTAAGATAAATCCTTTTGGTAATGGATCTTCAGGATCAAGAATGAATTCATGCGAACCTGTTATGTAAGGTACGCCCTCCACCGAGAAAATCCCTTTGTCGCCTGGGACAGATTGAATCTCAATTTTGCTTTCGAAAATACTTTGATTGCTCAATGAATTTATAGTGCGCTGCTCATTCACTGCCAAAGCGATGGTACTTTCTATACCTGGCGAACGTAAGATATAGCCGTCCCGTTCAAACGTAACTGATCGATACTCGTAATCTCCAAGTTGCTCCTGCAAGATAATGCCATCAAAAGCTTTCTGTTGTGACTTCAGCTTTTTTACCTGTATTGCTCCCCACTCCATAATCTCTGACAGTTGTCCCAATTGAAGAGATTCAATAGTAATGGGCAACGGATACACATAGAACCTGTGACCACTTGATAGCTCCACGCAAGAAGCTTCGGAATCACTCACCAGCATTTTTCCTTCTGCTACTTCCATCTTCACATCGATTACTTCCTGTTGCTCTACCGCCACTTTTACATGCCATACACCATGAACGGTTTCCACAGTATATTGCCCATCTTCCTTCTGTTGCAAATGCCCTATTTCAAGCAGTGCAGCCGTAGTGGCAAGTAGTGATTCGTATTTAAAACTGATTGCTTCCTGATGATGAAGAAACAACAACTGATAATCTGCTTTGGCTGAAGGACCTACGATACAACCGTTCATTCCACGGTGTCCGCGGGGTTCATTTAACAGTAAATTCTTTTCGGCATTAAAGTGATTTTCTAACTTCTTTTGATTACTCTGCGTATCCAGGCCTTCAAAGTAAAAAGGTGAATGCACAATGATACGGTACGCCTCTCCAAATACCTGTGTGTCCATCGTACGGAACATCTTTTGTAGAATCATTCAGTTTTCCCACCTTCAATGATCCATTGGCGGAATGAGAAGGTACCCTTCCCGCAAAGGATCTTTTTCGTTGTAGTAAAAGCGGTGCATGCCCATGATCCATGCAGAACCGGTTACCTCAGGAATGACTCCGGCAACACCACCTACCGTTACCTCTTCTAGAATACGCGCTGTAAAGAGTGTTCCGACGATACTTTCATAGACAAAACGTTCATGAACTTTCAACTCATTTTTACTATGCAATGTCGCAAGTTTTGCAGACGTTCCCGTGCCGCATGGTGAACGGTCGATGCCGCCAGGTGGTACGATGACCGTATTTTTTAAATCCGCTTCTGGATGAGTGGGATCAGTATAAAATTCGATATGTGTCAACCCATTGATGAAAGGAAACTCGGGATGAATAATTTCCTCAGTTGCATTGATTGCGTTACGAATCTTGATTCCTTTACTAATGAGCGATGCTCCATTTTCTTCCGTCAGCTGAAGATCTAGCTTCCGGGCATCAACAATGCCATAGAAGTTACCGCCGTAAGCAATTTCACAAACGACATGACCCACATCCTCTACATCCAACTCTACTGTTTTCAATAAGAAAGAAGGGACATTGACGAACGTAACTTCCTTCGCCACACCTTTTTCCACTTTTACCGTAACATCCACTAAACCAGCCGGTGTATCTACTTTGATCATAGTGTAAGGCTCTCTCACTTCTATCATGCCGGTTTCAATCAGTGCAGTGCAAAAACCAATCGTGTCATGCCCGCACATCGGCAAATAGCCTCCCGTTTCAATATAAATGACACCCACATCTGCATCGGGATGACATGGATCCGTCATAATTGCTCCCGACATAACACCATGTCCACGCGGTTCATTCATTAGGAACCTTCGTATCCAGTCATACTCTTTCTGCATGTAAAGCATTTTTTCAGACATCGTATTGCCCTGTAGTGGAGGCATGCCACTAATTAACGTACGGGTTGGATTACCCCCGGTGTGCGTATCTAGTGTCGTAAATACTCGTTGATACTTCACGCATGCACAACCCCCTGTCGAAAACGATCGAGACTTAACTGTTCAATAGGTATGCAAGTTTCCTTATCGTTCAACATTTCTTCTATTAACTTACCTGTAACTGCTGCTAGGCTGATTCCATCACCTTCATGACCCGCCGCAATATAATAACCAGGGATATGGTCGACTCTCGAGATAATCGGCAAATGATCTTCTGTCCACGGACGTAAGCCTGCATACGTGCGAATGACAGTCATATCGGCCATCTGAGGATAGAAGCGCAATGCACGTTTGGCGATTTGCCGTATCACTTTATAGTCTACTTTTGTATTGAACCCAGCAAATTCACGACTGCTACCAATTAAAAAGTTCTGTGCTTCCGTTGGTTCAAAGACCAATGCCACGCCATACTTTTCCGTCAGTGGATCTACAGAACGTTCACCACCAAACTTTGAGATTAAGTAACCGAACTCCATGACTTTTCGTAATCCGACAGGCTGTTGTCTAGATGCGACAATTAGTTGCCCTTTTCTAGGTACAATGGGTATAGACAAATCTAGCATCTGACCAATCACCGGTGACCAGACACCCGCCGCATTCACTACACGCTTGGCAGTAAATTGCCCTCTAGTCGTCTCTATTAAAAACTCACCTGAAACATTGCGTGACATACTCGTTACTTCCGTGTTTTTATGAATGATTGCCCCTTGCTTTTCAGCACTGTGAAACATGGAAAATGTCATCATATAGGGATTAACGGTAGAATCCGTCTTACATTCCAATCCGCCGTATAAGTCATCTGCAAAATACTTTGATTCATTTCGTAAATCTTGCCGGTCCAGCATCTTGAAGCTCAAGCCCGCTTCTACTTGCTTTGATACCCATTGATTTGCGGCTCCCATCTCTGCATCATTCTCACAAACTAAAATACTTCCTGGGTTTCGATATTCAAATGAAAGCTCCAAGTCTTTATCTAATTGATGAACCAGTTCCTGACTCTTTAAAGACATTTGACTGTCGAAACCGGGATCTTTATCAATCGCCAGTATGTTTCCATCACATTTTGAGGAAGTACCACTCGCCAGTTCATTCTTTTCAAGCACCGTAATTTCTAAGCCCGCTTTAGAACCGTAGTACGCAATGGCGGCTCCCATAATTCCCCCACCAATCACAACGATATCGCTATGTTGTATTCCCTTCACAGGATTCCTCCTCTCGGTTGCCTATTCACTTTTATATAATGCAAGAACCATGCCAAATTTATGATTCAACAATTACGTGACAGTTCATTACCGATAAAAACCTTATGGAATGGTAGCGCTCTCTATTTACGGAATCTTCTATAACTACTATACTTTTAGAAGGCGGTTCGCTGTAACTATTGAATTATCAGACAAGTTGCGTAAAGTATTTTATACACTGTAAAAAAAACTGACACTGGAGTGACCAAAATGTTGAAATATATTCAGGACTTTATTACAGACATTATGAAAAAAGACTTTCTTATCATGAACGGACATACAAATGAAGAAACTATTGAAAAACATTTGATAAGCTCTCCATCTACACAGCTGTTTATTAAACAAGCACAAGACTACTGGCATGTACGTTTGCACAAAAATCAACTCCGCTACGCAAACGCACCAATCCTATCTATAGATATTCCAATCAGTGAAGTATCCGTGAAACTTTCCCATGGTGAATTCTTAGTATGTCGTGACACGCATGGTGAAATTACAGGGTATATAAAAGCTGAACAATTTATTGATAAGTTAATAGAACAACATGAAAAGACGTTGGCGTATTTGCAGACCGTCCTTCAGACTATCGACGAATCTTGTACCGTAATTGATCAAGACGCCAATGTATTGTACTGGACCAAAGGAGCGGAGTCTTTATTTTCTCTCAAAGAACAAGACGTAATAGGTAAACCCATTACAGACTTTTTTGATACGAAGCACCTAGAGATACTACATACACTACAAAATGGTTCTTCAGTGCGTCATTCGCAGCATCATGCACGCAAGGATCTCGTAGTGCTAATCAACTCCAACCCTATTTATCATAGGGATCGTATCATCGGTGCTGTCGTATCAGAAACCGATATAACGAGCCAGATTCGGATGAATGAAGAGTTGTACGCGACTTCCGAAAAACTGTTCCTGCTTGAGGAAGAGATGCGGAAAAGCGCATCCAGCCACAGTCCTTTCGATTATATAAAAGGAAACAGCGATAAGCTAAAGCAGACAATTGATATGACCAAAAAGGCGGCTACTACGGATGCCAGCATATTGCTATACGGAGAGAGTGGTGTGGGGAAGGAACTGTTCGCAAAAGCTATCCATAATCTAAGAGAATCGCAGAACGCACCATTCGTCGCTATAAACTGCGGGGCAATTCCCGAGAGCCTATTTGAAAGTGAAATATTTGGTTATGATAAGGGAGCATTTTCAGGCGCTGACCAGCGAGGGAAAAAGGGAAAAATCGAATTAGCCAGGGGCGGTACTCTTCTATTAGATGAAGTAGGAGAAATGCCGCTCGATATGCAGGTGAAATTTCTACGGGTCCTTCAAGAGCGGAGATACTATTCAGTGGGCGGTACAAAAGAGATTGAGGCAGACTTCCGCATTGTTGCCGCAACCAATCGTGACTTAAGGGAGCTTGTAAGTGAAGGGTCTTTCAGGGAAGACTTGTATTATCGACTGAATGTTGTCAACGTGAAAATCCCTGCATTACGCGAAAGGGCAGAGGATATCATAGAATTGACACATTACTTCCTTTATGAATTCTCCATTAAGTACAACCGGCAGATCAATAGTATTTCGCAAGTAGTAATGCAAGCTCTTTTACAACATAATTGGCCGGGAAATATTCGGGAACTCCGCAATGCTATTGAGCGCCTAGTCGTATTCTCTGACAAAGGTCTCGTCAATGTTCATGACCTCCCTTCTGAAGTCATTGAAAATACCAACTCGCTACCTTCAATCCATATGACAAAACCTGTTCAATCAGAAAGCGCACCACTTACGGAACAGATGCAGAACTTTGAACGCAAGTTAATTGTGCAGGAGTTGGAAAAAGCAAACGGTAATAAACTACAGTGTGCAAAAAATCTAGAAATCACCCGTGCCACTCTATACAATAAAATGCATAAATTAGACATACCTTTCTAAGAGCTTCTTTCATTGGCATGATTCTTGCATATTAGTTAAGCAGTAAACTAGCAAGGAGTGAACATATATGTCCGAAAAAGATATAATTATTTGTAGATGCGAAGAAGTTACTTACTACGATTTAAAAGAAACGGCAAAAAGATTTCAATGCACACCGAGAGAACTTAAATTACGCACGCGCGCAGGCATGGGCTATTGCGGAGGAAGAACTTGCCGCAACGCCGTAGACAGCATAGCACTAGAAAGTACAGAACGGGATGAATCCCAAATCACCTTAAAATATCAACCACCAATCAGACCCGTAAGTTTTGGAAAATTAGGGGAGGTGTTTGAATGAGTCAGCGTATCCTCAACCACCCGGTACTCGGAACTTTAGACGAATCACGAAGCATCACATTTACATTCAATGATATAGAATACAAAGCGCTTCAAGACGAATCGATTGCCGCTGCCCTGCTAGCCAACGGGATTAGAACGTTGCGCCATCACGAAGAAAGCGGTTCCCCTAGAGGGATTTACTGCAATATTGGTCACTGCTTTGAATGCCGAGTAACCGTGGATGGCGTACAAGGCGAACGAGCTTGTCTAACGCCTATTACACAAGGGATGAAAGTTGTAAGCGGTGGTAAACTACTGACTGATGTGCGTGATTGGAGGGCCAATCATGGAAAATAAAACTATCATTATCGGTGCGGGACCAGCAGGATTAACTGCGGCCATCACGATCGCGTCACGCGGTCACAGTGTAATGGTTATCGATGAATACATGAAACCCGGTGGAAGATTACTTGGCCAACTATACGAAGAACCTAACGGCAATTGGTGGAACGGTATCGTAGAATCCAATAAACTGCATCAACGAGCTAAGGAACTGGGTGTCGATATCAAGCTTCACACACCCGTCTCTAACATCGAGTTCCAGGACGGAATTTGGAGTGTCCATACAGACGTAGACATTCATGAAACTACTCATTTACTGCTAGCAACAGGCGCGGCAGAGAGTCCTCTTCCCATTAAGGGTTGGACACTTCCAGGCGTCATGTCAGTCGGTGCTGCACAAGTCATGACGAATGTTCATCGTGTCAAGCCGGGAGATCGTGGGGTCATTATCGGAGTAAATGTTTTATCATCGGCAATTGCAATGGAACTAAAAATGGCAGATATTGATATCGCTTGTATTACATTGCCCGAATCCAATACCGTTAATGAAAGATTCGGTCAGCCATTGGAAGTGATGAACTCACTTCTGCATGTTTCACATATGGCGCCTTCTGCATTTATTAAAATGGGTAGTAAGCTGATGAAAAATGACTTCTTCAAACAACTTGGCATTACATTCTTTCCAAAGAACGGTGTAAAAATGTGGGATATACCGATCATGTTACGAAAAGCAGTCACAGAAATCATTGGTGACGGACAGGTCGAAGGCGTGAAAATTTCTACGATTAATGCAGCTGGCGAAGTAATTCCTGGAACTGAAGAGGTCATTAGAGCAGATTTCGTGTGCATTGCCGGTGGATTGTATCCATTAGCGGAATTGGCGGCAGTCGCTGGCTGTCCTTTCTATCACATAGAAGAACTTGGCGGATATGTCCCGTTGCATAACGAACGCATGGAATCCACCCTTCCCGGGCTTTATGTAGCGGGGAACATCACGGGTATTGAAGGAGCTAAAGTTGCTATGAGCCAAGGACAAACTGCTGGTCTCTCTATTTCCAACGACTTGGAGAACGGCATACTGGAAAATGACTTAATTTCCTCGATACGGGATACCGAGCATACGAGAGAGAATGCTTACATTCAATTTCATCCTGAAATTAGTCAAGGTAAGAATAAGCTGAAGATGTATTGGGATGAATACCACGCCGTGGTAACAACATAGTTTTTCTAATCGAAAAAGCTCTACTGCGACATACATCGCAGTAGAGCTTTTCACTATCTTCACTATTAACTATGAACGGTTTCTTTCTCCAGCTCATTTTCTGTTAGCTTCAATATCTTGGAAGTAGAAGCATGCATGTCCTTCAATAATTCAGGATGCTCTGCTAATGCTTTTCCGTATGAAGGAATCATTTCTTTCAACTTTGGCTCCCAATCGCTTACTTGTTCCGGGAAGCACTTGTTAATCAGATCCAGCATAACTGCTACTGCAGTTGATGCACCTGGAGAAGCTCCAAGCAATGCTGCAATGGAACCATCCTGATCCGTTACAAGCTCTGTACCAAATTGAAGCGTACCTTTGCCATCTGGAGTATCTTTGATGACTTGCACGCGTTGACCTGCAGTCCATAGATCCCAATCTTCGCTTTTCGCGTCAGGAATAAACTCGCGCAGTTCATTGATACGTTGTTCTTTTGTTTGTACTACTTGTTCTACCAAGTATTTAGTCAACGACAGATTTTTTGCACCACATGCAAGCATTGTCGTAAGGTTATTTGGTTTCACGGAACCAATAAGGTCCATCATGGATCCTTCTTTCAAGAACTTCGGTGAGAAGCCCGCGAACGGTCCGAATAGTAAGGACTTTTCTCCATCAATATAGCGAGTATCCAAGTGTGGGACAGACATTGGTGGTGCACCAACTTTTGCTTTTCCGTATACTTTCGCGTGATGTTTTGCAATTACGTCTGGATTTTTACAGACCATGAAGACACCACTGATCGGGAATCCACCGATATGCTTACTTTCAGGAATACCTGTTTTCTGTAGCAATGGAAGACTTCCGCCTCCGCCACCAATGAAAACAAATTTAGTTTTATGGAATTCAAGCTTGCCATCTTTGTTATTCTTTATTTTTAATTCCCATTCGCCATCACTTGTACGTTTGATATCTTCTACTTGATGACCGTAGTTTACATCAACGCCCACTTTTTGCATATGCTCGATTAACATACGAGTCAATGCACCAAAGTTTACGTCTGTACCTGTGTCAATTTTCGTTGCAGCAATTGCTTCATCGACAGTACGGTCTTTCATGATCAACGGAATCCATTCTTTTAGTTTTTCCGGATCTTCCGAAAACTCCATTCCTTCGAATAGTGGATTTGCTGTCATAGCCTCAAAGCGTTTCTTCAAATACGTCACATTGTCTTCACCTTGTACAAGACTCATGTGTGGCAGTGGCATAATAAATTGCTCAGGGTCTTTAATCAAATTTTTCTCTACTAGATGTGACCAAAACTGCATGGATAATTGGAACTGTTCATTTACTTTAACCGCTTTGGTGATATCTACAGTCCCGTCCGACTTTTCGGAAGTATAGTTCAGTTCACACAATGCTGCGTGTCCTGTTCCCGCATTATTCATCTCATGCGAACTCTCTTCCCCTGCTTTATCTAATTTCTCAAATACCGAGATATTCCAGTCAGGCGCTAATTCTTTTAGCATTGTTCCTAGCGTTGCACTCATAATTCCGGCACCAATTAATATAACATCTGATTTAGTTTGTCTATTACTCATTTTGACCTTCCTTATATGTGAAATTTACAGAAACGTAAATGTTCCTAAATAAGGCGTCACAGCCTACATGGCGCGTACTAGGAGCATTTATTCTGTCTCAGTTTAACCATACATCTACTACTATCTGTTCTATTATACATCAAATATAACGAGGTTTAAAGGGACTTGTTTATTTGTCAGGATAAAGCTAGGAATATGTCGGAATTTTGAACCATCTTATGACTTTTATTAGATTAATGGTTGGTTTCATGTCAATAAGTCTTCCGAAATCACTTTGAATCCTTCAATGACTGTATCCTCTTCTACCTCAATTAAAATACATTGCTTGCCATCATAGTTCACTTGTTTCACATATTTCAAGTCTTGTGGACTGATTGAAATGTTTGCTACTTTGGTTTCGATTTTAATCGATTTCGACGTATAGCTTGGTACGATGTGAGTTGCTTTCATTTCATAAGAGGTATCATCCACTACGGTCTGGAAAGCGGTTTCTACTGCTTCTGTATTGACGTAGTCGACACCACTCATTTTCAACACACGTTCTACTTGCTTCGCATCGATTGCTGGTGGCTCTTCCGGTTCTTCCTCTTCTTCATCCGCTACAGTTAATCGGTATATTGCTTCATATACATTTCCCAGTGTTTCCGTATCTACTTCACCACCGACTACTTGTTTTACGATTTCCTCGAAAACGGCCTTGTCGTCGGCAGCGGTAACCACTTCTTCGCCATTCAGGACATTCTCTATGAACGCATAATCGGGTTTATTCGCTTTACCCGCCGAATATAGTACATGATTGACATCAGCTGAATTGTCTGTAAAGCAAGGGAATAAAAAGCCACCTATTGGTGAAGCAAGATTAATGATTGGATCGAGCATCGTATTCGATTTGAATTCACGCTCTTGAAAGTCAAATATAATGGAGCGCTTCGGCAAGTCTGTATGATTCATACTGCACAAAATAAACGGTGTGGTAAACACTTCATCTCGCATATCAATTTCAGATTCTTCACTGTTACGCTTGGTCTTCTTAAAGTAGTTACCACGAATAAACGTCACGACCAGATCTTTTTCATATTGGACATCTTTCACCATCTTTAGTGCTAGATGTTGCATCTCTTCTTTCCATTCTTCAGCTTCTTCCGCCTGCAATCCTTCATACAATAATTTTTGTGCGTGATCTTCATGACTCTCTTCATCCTGACGTTCAAACTTCACTTCAAACAACTTCACACCTAGTTTACCGCCAAGCACTTTTTTAAAATTGGTCATGAACAGTTCCTGTTGCTCGCGGTCAAGCAAAGCAAATGCCTGACTTTCTTCATGGTAAATCTCACTGCTTTCCTGCCTAATATAGACATGGTAAATGTCAGTGATCGTCAAAAGATCGGTATCTAATTTAAATCGTTTACGGATATCTGCAATATCATTTTTATTCATTTCGTGTTCCCACTTCCTAACTGATTTACATACACTTTTTCACTACGTTGGATGACGTCACTATACACGTGCATAAAAGATTAAAGTTTTCACACATAATTATCCAATATTCGGGTACACAATGGAGTGAGACTAAAAATCAGACAAGGGGTAGTGATTTCATGTCAGAAAAATTATTTACATCCACAGCAACAGCTAGTGGGGGGAGAGAAGGACATGTGGTATCCTCCGACAAAGTAGTAGAGTTTGATACAGCAATGCCTGGAACGAAAAGAGCAAAAGAATTAGAGAACTCTACTAACCCTGAGCAATTATTTGCTGCGGGTTACGCAGCTTGTTTCGACGGTGCGCTTCAACTTGTCGCAAGCAAAGAACGCGTTCAATTTTCATCGGAAGTCACTGCAAACGTTAGCCTGTGCAAAGACGAAACAGATGGCGGTTTCCATCTAGAAGTTGAATTACAAGTAACAGGTACAGACATTGAAAAGGCACAGCTTGAACAACTAGTAGAGAAAGCGCACCAAGTCTGTCCGTATTCCAAAGCCACTAGGGGCAATATTGAAGTGACACTAACAGTACTTTAATTCTATATTCTAAAAAACGCTATAGGCTGTGCTGAAAATTGCGAAGACACGACCTCAAGCACAGCCTTTTAATTCAGCAGAAGATACTTTCTATTTTTCCAAGCCTTCAATTAATTTCACAATCGCAGCAGATGTCTTCATAATGTGCTCTTCATTCGATATAGCTGCTTTACCGTCACCCTTCTGCATACCATAATCACCAAAGCCTGCGTGATTCCCCCCTACTATCTCAATGAACCTCGCATCATTCGGCATACTAGACTTAGCCGCCTTAATCTTTTTCGCGTCCGCCACCTCATCATGACTGGCCCAAATTGACAGTACATCCACCGATGCTTCACTCAAATCCGTGTGACTTCCGGGATAAGAAGCTAGTAACACAAGCGCAGAAATCCTTTCATGGCGGGATGCATAATCCGATGCCGTCACACCGCCTAGGGAATGACCTCCTATTAACCATGTGTCTATTTCAGGGTGATTACGTATCACCTTATCTGCCCGGTCAGGTGAGAAGATGGCCATCTTGAGCGGCAAATGGGGAATGATTACCGTATAGCCTTGTTTAGCAATCTCCTTAGCCATGGGCGCGTATGCTTCAGCTTCTACTTTTGCTCCCTGATAAAAAATAAAACCTATGTTTTTCTTATTTAAGATAGGTTCAAACACTAGCTCTTTTCCATTCGTAACTAGTACATCTGTATCTGAGTGCAAATTTTCTTTAGCGTAAGATTGCGCTTTATAATAAGAGCTAGCGAATAGGAAGAAACCCACCGCAATCATTAACAGGAAAATAGCTAGCCCAATAAATAACTTGAACTTCCATGTCCTTTTTTGTTTCATACTTGATCCTCATTCCAGTTTATTTCTTCACGATATCGATGAAATGTTTTAACACTCTAGCCGTCAGCCCCCAGACTGTATAATTACCATATTCATAAAACCATTCTTCAAGCGAATGACTTCTGAATTTATACTGGTCTCCGTTCATAATCTTTTCAAATGGGAAATTATCCGGCGGAGCTATTTCAATCGATACCAAATGCATATACGGTTCATGTTCCATCAGCCACTTAAGCGGAATAGTAAATACCTCTTCCACTTCTTCTATATTATAACTTCGAATGATTTCTTGATAATCAATGACCGCAACGAACGGATAGACGACGAATGAAGGCGATGCAATATACGGGCTTAACTCTTCTATCATCTGTACCGTCTTCGGATCAATCCCGAGCTCTTCGTGCGTCTCCCGTAAAGCTGCTTCCATAGGCGATGCATCCGTTATATCAATTTTGCCACCGGGAAAACTGATGTCGCCCGGCTGTTTCCTCATCGTGAAAGCACGCACCTCAAATAGTACATGCCATTCCCCTTTCACTTCTACTAACGGAATAATTACAGCGGAACGGAACGCAGTCTCTTCCCCAATGAATAAAGATTTATTTTCATACAATTTATTTTGTAGTTGTTCCAAGTCCATGAAGTCCCCCACCTCATCGTTTTACTCTATCGTATCATTTCCAGACGAATCGTTAAAGAAATTAAAGGAGCTACCCTGTCAGAGCAACTCCTCATTTCATCCATATACATTAGCGCTTCACTAATTTCCCCTGCACTACATAGCGTTTATCTTTACTATTCACAGAGTTATTGCAAGTCGATAGCGTAACAATCCGATCATCCAGTCCTACTTCAACAGGCATATTAATCAGAGAACGTGATTCGATTTCCTCTAAAAACTCCAAAAATTGTTCGTCCGTCTGAAAATCGGTTTCGATATAATAAAAGTCAATCGTCGTTTCGTATGCTGCAAACACTTCAATATCGTACCCTTCATACAATGTATCGACGAAAATAATAGGGTGTTTGTCTGCATAGTCTTGGTCCCCAAACTTCTTCAAGCTACCGAACATCGTATCATTTCTCATCGCATGGCCATAGAGGACCGTGTTGCGGCTCATATCCTTAATGTCATTCCTGTAATCCATGAAAACACTGCCTGCGCGACTATTTTCCCGGGTGAAGTTACGATTCAAATAAAAGTCGTTGTCTTCAGCCTGCAAGATGGGGTTATGCAAATTGGTACCTTCTACTGAAATCCAGCCCACGATATCTGAATTTACTTCATGTAACTCTTCAAACTGTGGACGTATCGAATCCTCTTCCAAGAGTTCTTCTTTGGCGTCTCCTGTTACAGCAACCTGGGCCGTGTTTTCTAATGCCACTTCATACATCTGTTGCGTTTCCTTCAACGAACTGGCTGATTCCACGTAAGTATACAAATACTGCAAGAGTAAATAACCCGAGTAGAGAAAGATTGCCAGATAAATGAAAGGCATAAGTTTCGACAGGCGTTTCTTCATCCGCTTACCTCCTAAATACCAAGAGACATCATATAAAGACCTAATTCGTCATCTTCCTTAAAGACGGCGTTGACTCCATACACTTCTTTAATGACATCCTTTGTAATGATGTCACGTGGCCGTCCTTCTGCAATGATGCGACCATTCTTCATCATAATGATCTCATCACTGTACCGAATTGCCTGATTGATATCATGCAATACCATGACAATCGTCAATCCATAGTCTTCATTCAGTGATTTCACGAGCTCCAATAATTCAATTTGATAATAAATATCCAAATATGTTGTTGGCTCATCCAAGCAAAGTATTTCTGATTGTTGTGCCAACGCCATCGCAATCCATACACGCTGACGCTCTCCACCCGACAATGCTTCTAAGTCTTTATGGCGTTTGTCGGTCAGGTTCGTTACGGTTAATGCCCAATCTATAGCCTTGCAATCCTCTTCTTGGTTTCTCTGCAATAACGTTTTATGAGGCAACCGACCGAAGCCAATCAATTTTTCAATCGTCAAATCCTTTGGTACTTCATTCTGCTGATAAACAATCGCTAACTTTTTCGCAAACTCTTTCGGCTTAAACATCACTAAATCACGATTTTCTAAAGAAGCTGTTCCTGAAGTCGGCATAATACTTCGAGAGAGTACACTTAGTAATGTCGATTTTCCACAACCATTTGGCCCAATGATCGTCGTAACTTTCCCTTTAGAAATGGACGTCGAGACATCATCCAAATGATTCGTTATATTATCATGCGATACAATAATGCGTTTTATTTCCACAATAGGTCACTCTTTTCGCAGTAAGAATATTAAGAACGGTCCGCCGATGATCGCCATTAGCGTCGAAGCAGGTATTTCAAGCGGTGCCACGATCGTTCTACCGAGCGTGTCAGCTAACAAGATAATCAATGCTCCTAAAAGCGCAGTAAACGGTATAAGCACCTTATGGTCATAGCCAACTAATCTGCGGGCAATATGCGGTACAAGTAATCCAACGAATGATATCACACCCGCCACTACGACCGAAATGGCTGCTAGTAAAACAGCTACTGCCGCAATGATTAAACGGGCGCGCGCGACGTGGAAGCCAATACTCTTTGCTGTCTTGTCCTGTAGTACTAATAAATTACACCAGCTATACAGGGCAAACGCTAGAATCAGTCCGATGGTTCCGTATGTTGCAATAGTGGAAACATCACTCCACGTACGCATCGTTAAATTCGAACCGATCACACTTGAGGCTGAGACGTTTAACGAACCGCCAAAGCTGATAAATGCTTCGGTAACACCCGTAAACATCGCATTAATTGCAATTCCTACAAGAATTAATTTCAACGGGCTAAGACCGGATTTCCACGATAGTGCAAAGACGAGAAAACAAGCGAACGCCCCACCCATGAATGCAAATAAAGGCGTCATGGAGAAAAGTGTCGGAAAGAGCGAAATAATGAATAACTGCACGAATGCCGCACCGGAAGATATCCCGATAATCCCTGCATCCGCAAGGGGGTTACGCATAACGGACTGCAGCAAGACACCCGAAACCGACAATGCCGCGCCTGCAAATATCGCCACAATCATCCGTGGAAAACGCAAATCACGAATGGCTTCCATTTGACTGTTGCCTTGTTCAAAGAGCGCGCTGAAAAACTCGAAAAATCCCATTTTAATACTGCCTGTCGTAGCCGAATATACGATGGTTACAACAAGCAGCAGGGATACGACTATATAACTAGCAATTCTTTTTCTCATGATGGCCTTCCTTTTCAAACGAAATTCATCGAGTTATCGATAGAATATCTTCATTAGCTCACTTAATGCTTCAGGTACTTGCAATGAAGCCGTTGTGCCAAATAACTCTTCTTCCAAATCATAGACTTTACCATTTTTCACTGCATCAAAATGCTTCCATACATCATTCGTTTGGAACTCTTCGTTGAACATTTCCACGACTTCGTCTGGCATACCATGTGATAAACGCAAGATAATATCTGGATTACTATTATGAAGATACTCTGTATTAGACGATAAGTATTCAGGATCTTGACCTTCCATTACATTCGTTCCACCCGCACGTTTCACGAGATCACCCGCGTAGGAGTTTTCCGTCGCGACTAAGTAACTGCCTGGAATGCCCAATAATATTAGTACACTCGGACCTTTGCGATTGGCCGCTACTACTTCCGCGGCTTCAATCTTTTTCTGTAAGTCCCCTACTAATTTATCTGCTTGCGCTTTACGGTCATAGCGTTCTCCTAGACCTTGGATTTCTTGTATCATTGAATCAACACTTTGGAAGTTTAAAAACGTCGTCGGAATATTCAATTGTTCAAAGCCCGCTTCTAGGTCATACTCCAATGTAGAAACGGATAAAAAATCTGTTGGATTCATTGATTTCACAATTTCCATATCGGGTGTCATCGCATTACCGATGGTTGGAAGCCCATCAAATCGTCTCGCCATATTTTTTTCCGTTTCAGGAATAGCGATGGCATCTATATCTAACTTATCTAGAATATCTGCAATGACTACAGTACCCGCAATAATACGTTGATCACTTGTATCGGCTTTTTCACTTTTCTCGACTTTATCTGTCGAAGCGGCTTTTTCTTCTTTATCATTTCCGCAGCCTGCGATAATTGCTACTGTCATGACTGCTAACATCAGCCATACATATCTCCACTTTTTTTGCACGATGTAATCCTCCACTCGTTATTCATTACTCGTAACGTTATTTTTCTTTGTCAGTCGACGTATTAATAAGACGCCCGACAGAATACATAATGTGAACAATACACCGATCTTCATTGTATCAAAGGGAATCGTTTGTTCATCCTGTACATGAATGGCCAGCTCTTCCGGTTCGTTTGCTACCTGTGCAACGACCTTGGCTGGTTCTTCCTTCACATCGTCCCCCGTGCGATCAAATTCCAATTGCGCTTCCGGAAGGAGAGGTGGTAACTCGTCATGCTTTTGTTCTTTTTCTTCGGACGACTTCTCTATCTTCTTTTCTTTTTCGGTCATGGTTTGTTTAGGTGGAGTAGTGGTTTCTCTAGGTTGCTCAGTCCGTTTAGTTAATGAGGAAACTGCTTTGTTGTTTGAAGGTACCTTGCTCAAAAACTTCGCTGTTTGTTGTGGATCGAAAGCAATTTGTAAAAATGCTTCCCCTACATGCAAGTTCTCAGAGTCCTCGACTTTCATCCAGACACGAGTCCCCTTGTGGAAATCTTCAACTTCAAACTGCACAATACGCGTCTTGTTTTGCGATACCACTTTTGGTTCCACTAAATCGCCATGTTGCTCTACTGTGAAGCCTTTGACCTTACTCGGTTGAAGAATCTCTAACTGTGCATAGTATCGATTGTCACGTGTTACAATGCGCAGTACTGGATTGACGTATTCATTCATTGCCGAAGGTTTACCGTCTGAAAGCAATCGGTAGTGTACCGTATCATCACCTGACTGAATGGACTTAGCTGGTTGATTTTGGTCAATCTTCGATAATGACTGCCCCTGGATCAATACTTCATATGAAAAGGATTGCTGCGTATTTTCCTTTCCCAAACGATATGTACCTGTGAGTTCAATCTTTTGATGCATATCCTGTATATCAAACTGAACTAAATTTTCTGCCCGATCCAGTCGCGTGCTCGTTTTGTTTCCTTGCTGCATGGCAGTGATTTGTGTAAGGAGATGATCTTTCTTTGCCGAAATGGATAATGTATAGCGATCTTCCTTAACAATTAACGTGGCCTGCTTAGTAAATAAAAAGTTTGCACCCTCGGCTTCATCTGATAGAAAACTTAGTTCAACATGATATATATCATTTGCGTGTACAGAATGAAAAGGAAGCCACGCGGAGATGAGTAGCAAAAGTAGGGGCAACAAAACCATTTTTTTCATTTCAGACGTACACTCCTTTACACCTTATGTAAAACGACAGGAACTTCCCTCCGCTTTTGGAAAAGCGAAAGGAAGTATCTGTGTTGATTCTTATTTTTCCATGAAGTTTAATGAACCGTTTAGGATTTTAGCCATTTGTGTGCGTTGCAATGAATCGCCAGAGTTGATCAAAACTTTACCATTCGGTTGTTTTGCGCCTGTCATGATTTTTTCTGCATACAACAATGCAAATGCTTGCTTCGCTTCAGGATCTATAATGGCTTTTCCATCCGCGTAGAATGGAAGTGTTGTATCACCTTTTTTGATTTCCTTATCTTCAGCAAATTGAATTGCACGGTATAGCATCAATGCCCCTTGCTGACGAGTCAGTGTGTTGTTCGGGTTGAACTTTGCATTCGATTGAACAATACCTGCTTTCGCGAGAGCATTAATTGCGTTGATACGCTCTTTATCTGTGATTTTCCCTAAATCCTGGAACCCAGCGGATGGAGCCTCTTCTAATTTCAACGCACGTGCAACCATCAATGCGAACTGTGAACGTGTGATGTTGTTACGTGGATTGAACTTGTCCGCACTTTTTACAATACCTTTGTCAAGAAGTGCAAGAATCGCTTCTTTGTTGCCGTCTTTATCAATGTCCTTAAACGGGTTCACAGTTGGTTTAGCACCGTCAAGAGCAATTCGTACTTTGTGGTTAGAATCATATTTAATAGGACCTTCATTGACAATAACGTGAATTTCAGCATTCACTAACTTTGTTAAATCCGCTACGTTGAATGTATATGTGCGTACACCTGTTGATTTATCATCTGTTGCTACAGGCACGTCCTTACCGGCAATTTTGAATCCTTGGATATAGCCGCCTTTAGGGAACGTTACGGTTACTTCATTACCGTCCGTTACTTTCTTTACAGATGCAACTGGCAACATGTAATCATTCATGATGGATTCTTCTGTTGTGCTATCTTTATAAACCTTGATGCTTATTTCCTCAATTACTTCTGCTTCATAATCAAATTCATACCACATGTCGTGTCCTGGAACTTGAACGTGCATCTTTCCAGAGTTGATCTTATTTAACTCTACCGGAAAACTGTACAATACAGATCCATCTGAGTTCTCCACTCCTGGTGTGGTAACAAATTCATTGCCTTGCTTTGTTTGTACTTCTGAAATCATGGGTGCTGACTTAGCAATGACTGTCAGATTTGCAAATGTCTTACCTTCATTTTCTACAATTGTTACTTGGGGCAAAACATGATTACTAATTGCAGGTTGCGGTTCAGTTGTACCCGTTTTATACACCTTGAAATCGACTGCTTTATCCACTGCTGCCGCTTGTTTCAAAGCCGACGTTGCTTGATCGCTTGTGCTGATCGGGTTAGCGGATGCCGCTGTTGGAATAGCGATAGAAGCTGCAAGTAATGAAGCAAGCACTACTTTCGTTGCGCTAAATGATGTTTTTTTCTTCATAATTATTGTTCCCCCTGTTTTCTTTGGAATCTAGTTTTATACAATAAAAATGCTGAACTTGCTAATACAATAATTAATAGGTACGGCGTTGAATCACTGGTTTGTGGATTCTTAACTGGTACTTGGGTAGTTGGTTTTTTTGTCACTGTACTGGTACTAGTGTTGGTATTTGTGTTGGTATTTGTGTTCGTGTTAGGTGGTGGGGTGGTAGTAGTTGCAGGTTGTTTTACTGCCGGTGGTGTCACGGCGCTTTTGTCCTCAAACACCAAATCAACTGTATACTCGTGGTGGTAATTAATATGTTCTACATCCACTTTCATCGGGATCTTCACTGGTTTTGATATATCACTTACGCTAAACTCTACAACACGCGTATCAGCCTTAAGATCTTCATTGACTACTTCCGCTCCGCCTGCTGGCTCAAACTTCGTAATCCATGAACTGTTTTTAAGCGTTAGCTGTACAATAGCAGACCCATTCGTTACAGTGACGAGTGCCGGTTTTTGGAAATAATCATTCGCAATAGATGCGTTAGTGCTGTCTGGCTGATTCACTTGATAATTTAATTGCTGGGTACCGTCTGCTATTTTAGCAGATGCTTGCGGCAGACCTACCGTCAACACGAAAAAACTTACAACTAAAAAGTATAAAAAT
Organism: Sporosarcina sp. P16b; assembly: GCF_002743065.1. Lineage (NCBI taxonomy): Bacteria > Bacillati > Bacillota > Bacilli > Caryophanales > Caryophanaceae > Sporosarcina > Sporosarcina sp. P16b. The sequence goes on from NZ_PDYO01000010.1 coordinate 31,404, forward strand.
GCTTTTCTCACTTTGACATCATCCCCTTTCATTGTCCATTTCACGCTACATAAATCCACCGATCAACTTCCATTCACTGGGTATATTTCCACTTCTAAATTATCTCATAAATTACCCCATACATAAATCTTTGCAACCTGATCATCTAGCAGTCTATGACGAATATGTGACATTTACAACGCACAAATGAGAATAATTATCATTTAATATAGCCCATTTTGCCAGTAATGTCAATTGCTATCTGGAAAATTATTTCAATTTGACTCGTAAACTTCTCCACTAGTCACTAAATCCAAAACTTCGCATAGGCTAGAACGATACGATTTATGGATGAAAGGGGTACTGCGATGAATATTCAGTCTTTCAGTGGTGTCGTAATGGTTATAAATGAATTTTATACGGGGCAAAATAATAACGCTGGTTGCTACATGTTGATGACAGTCGACAATGGTAGAGGAAATGTCGTTAACTTTGTTGTAGGGCCGACAACTTATTTTGTCAATCATGTAAAAGTTCATGTAGGTGATCGCGTTACAGGATTTTATGACGCCGACGCTGCCACACCTATGATCTATCCTCCACAATTTGGAGCGGTGGTTATGGCCAAAGATTCTAAACATGAAAACGTCAAAGTCGACTACTTCAATCGTCGCCTGCAAAGTAGTGATGGAACGCTTCAGCTTAATCTGTCTCCACAAACTGAAATACTTTCGACAAATGGTCAGTATTTCACAGGAAATATAGCAGAGCGAAATTTGATCGTTATATACGGTGCAACTACAAAGAGTATCCCTTCCCAAACAACACCACATAAAATTATTGTGATTTGTTCATGAATAGTGTACTTAGATAAAACAGAGACACGCATCAATGAGCGTGTCTCTGTTTTATATGCGAAAGAATCGTTGTGTCGTCTTATAGATTTCTCTATATGCCTCATCAACCGTTACACCTTTAATTTTAGCGATACTGTGAATACTCTCATGCATCATAGAAGGATGTGTTAATTTATCTTTAAAAGAATATTCAAAAGGCCACGGTCCATCTGTTTCTACCATTAGCTGAGTGAACGGAACTTGTTTGACTAGATGTTGAATCTTTTCACGATACGTAACTTCTGGCGTCACAGAAATCATATAACCGTTCGAGATAATTTGCTCCAATATAATGTCATCGCCTTTAAACCAGTGAAATTGCGCTTTCGATATTGAATACCGTTCCAACATCTCACAAACAATAGCTGCATCTTCATAAACGGCATGTAAGGCAATTGGCAAGTTACATTCGGCTGCCTTCCGAACAAAACATTCCAACACATACTTATATAGTGCTACGTCTAAATCAGACTGTTGTTGTCGCAAGTAATAAGGTAACCCCACTTCTCCAATTGCAGTGAGGTAATTTGCATGTTCATCGATCAATTGCAGAATAGCCGAAAGTTCCGTTTCACTTGGTAGAGCTTGTTCTGGATGATAACCTATTGCAGGTTTGATGCGTCTATCCATTTTCGAAAGTTCAATTTGCTTAACGGAAGATGCGAAGTCATTTGAAACCGCCACTATTGCAGTTATATCATTCACATCTAACTCGCCCAAAATTTGAATTTGGTCTTCCTCTTCATACATATCTAAATGAATATGCGCATCGATTATACGTCTGACCAAAATTTTCACTCTCTTTCACTAATATGCTATGTTTCACGTGAAACTTCTCGCCGTGAATGAACCTAAACTATTATCTGAGCGTCATACTAATTTCCATTATGAAAAAGTAGGCGGAGACGTATGAATATACATGCATTACGTATGAAAACAATGAATACAACACGACAACTCTTTATTTTCGGATGGCAACAAGCTTTAGCTTGCATTTTTCCTGTTATGATCTTCAGCTCACTCGCGCTTACGCAAATCATATCTCTCCCCTTCTTGCCACGATATGACTGGCTACTCATCATTTTTATCGGAACTCAGTGGTGGATGGTACGATCTGGACTCGAAACACGTGATGAACTTAAAGTGATTACGTTATTTCATATAATTGGACTTACTTTGGAAATATTTAAAGTACATATGGGTTCTTGGTCTTATCCTGAAGAAGGCTATTTCAAAATTCTAGGCGTCCCTTTGTACAGCGGTTTCATGTATGCGAGTGTAGCAAGCTACTTGTGTCAGGCTTGGAGAAGATTGCACGTAAACCTGATTAAATGGCCACCGTTCTGGGCAGTTATTCCGCTTGCCATGGCGATATATGGAAACTTTTTCACTCATCATTATTGGTTTGATATAAGATGGTGGTTATCCGCATTAGTACTAGTTGTTTTTTGGCGTGCATCGGTTAGTTTTCGGGTAAGCGAGACACACTACGTTATGCCATTAACTCTTTCATTCGTATTGATTGGCTTTTTCGTTTGGGTAGCTGAAAATATTGCTACTTTCTTCGGGGCGTGGACCTATCCCAATCAAGGCGAGACATGGCATCTCGTTGGCATCGGCAAATTAAGTTCTTGGTTACTACTAGTCATCGTCAGTTTCCTCATCGTAGCGGTATTAAAACATATTAAAAAGGAATAGTTAAGTATAAGGTAACGAGTAATACTTTACTATACAGTTTATCTTTGGAAAATTTCATTGCAAGGGAAATAAATGAACTTGCTATATCAAAAACGCAGCAAGCTCAATAGCCTACTGCGTTTTTATGATGATTAGTGTGTAACTGGTTCAGGGTAATCGAAGCCTTTTGTATCTACTTCCACTGTCTTCATCTTCTGCTCTTTGATAGGCTTATCCATAGCGTCTGTTTCATTAGCTACGATAGCATCCACTGTCTCCATGCCTTCCGTCACTTTACCGAAAGCCGCATACTCGCCGTCAAGTGAAGAGTTGTCGTCTGTCATGATGAAGAATTGTGACCCTGCAGAGTTCGGATCTTGCGTACGTGCAGTCGAAATCACACCGCGCTCATGTTTCATAGTATTTTCAAAACCATTCGAAGAGAATTCTCCATCAATTGCATATCCCGGTCCGCCTGATCCGTCACCGGATGAATCTCCACCTTGAATCATAAAGCCCGGAATCACACGGTGGAAAATCAAGCCATCGTAATAGCCATCTTCAATTAAAGAAATGAAATTCGCTACCGTATTTGGCGCAACAGTCGGCTCTAGTTCCACTGCAATCTGCTCATCATTTTCCATCGTGATCGTCACGACAGGGTTCTCTTTTACATCTTTCGAGTAGTCAAGAGCTTCTTCCTTAGGTTGTTCTGTAGATTCTTCTTCCGGTGTCTTCACTGGTTTTTCTTCAGCCGCTTTCCCACACCCTACTAAAAGAACGGTCAACGCCATCAAACTCATTATGAAATACCATGCTTTATTACGCTTGAACATATCCGTCTAACACTCCCTATTATTTTATATCTTCTACGACCTACTCCCAGTTATGTTTTTACTCATCACGGTAACGTAATGCTAATCCCTTTAGGAAGTTTCGGGCGTATCGATCACCACACGGTTTATAGTTTCGATGACCTTCTTTACGAAGAACAGCACTTAATTCGTTTTTAGATATCGTAACACCTGCATTTTCTAAAATCTCCAGCATATCTTCACTTGTAAGAGATAATGCGATTTTCACTTTCTTCAGCAAAATATTATTGACATTACGATGGCCTTCTTCTGACATAAGAAATGGTTGTGGAGCATTACCGGTATCTTCCGGTACTCCTCTTTTTGAGCTGATTAAGCCATTTAGAAATGACTCCAATGTGATGTTGTCGATTTCCTTTGCATATTCATTCATCTGCAGTTCATCCGCACTATCTTCATTCGTTTTTGTCAGCATCTCTTTTACTTCCGCTCTGTTTGTCTTCAGTCCGCCTAACGCAAACATTTCTACAACTGCGGAATCTTTTAGATCCAGCGCGTAGCGTAATCTGCTTAAAATATCATTATTATTCATGTAATCACCTGTACCCTCTCTACTATATTGCTGTAATTCTTAGTATAGCTTGATTCGTTACAATTTGTCTTCATTCAGTCAACTAACGTTGAATCTGTCTCTTGTTCAATTGTTTGCATAAACTGATCGCCAAAATTACAAATCGATGTAACGACTGGTTCCAATAATAAACCCACTTCACTTAATTTGTACTCCACTTTTGGTGGCACGACGGGATAGACATAGCGCGTAATGATTTTATCCTCTTCTAATTCTCGTAACTGTCTGATCAACATACGTTGATTGGCATCCGGAAGTTTTTTCTGTATTTCGCTCAACCTTAACGGTGTTTCGTGCAGTAAGCACCAGATGATCGCAATTTTCCAACGACCTCCTATGACAGACAAAGCCAAATCCTTGCTTGTAAAGTACTGCTTATCTTTATAATGAATGACCATATTGCTTCACTTCTTTCTATACTATTCATGTTCATAGTGACAAAAGAGTCAGTATTGCATGGTGAATTATAATATGTAATGATAGAAAAGTAAACACAATACAGTAAAAGAAAGAAGGGCTTCATTTGAAAAGTAGAGCAGCTGTAGCATTCAAACCTGGAGAACCACTTAAAATTGTAGAAATCGATGTAGAAGAACCAAAAGCTCATGAGGTATTAGTCAAAATTCTTTACACTTCTGTCTGTCACACAGACGCATATACATTATCAGGCGATGACGCAGAAGGAGTATTTCCTGCCGTTTTAGGTCATGAAGGCGCTGGTGTCGTTGTTTCAGTAGGTGAAGGAGTCACTTCCGTTAAACCTGGCGATCACGTTATTCCACTTTATACACCTGAATGTGGGAAATGTAAATTCTGTCTATCCGGTAAAACTAACCTATGTGGGGCAATTCGCGAAACACAAGGTAAAGGATTAATGCCTGACGGTACGACTCGCTTCTCTTATAATGGCGAACCGATTTATCACTACATGGGAACGAGCACTTTCAGTGAGTATACTGTCGTGTCTGAGATCTCTCTAGTTAAAGTGGAAGATCATAACGTACCACTTGATAAAGTTTGTCTATTCGGGTGTGGCGTCACTACTGGTATCGGAGCTGTTCATAATACAGCGAAGGTAGAAGAAGGTGCGGTTACGGCAGTCTTCGGTCTTGGAGCTATTGGTTTGGCTGTTATTCAAGGATTGAAGCAAGCAAAAGCAAGCCGCATCATTGCAATCGACTTGAATGAAGACAAATTTGAACTGGCAAAGAAGATGGGCGCAACAGACTTCGTTAATCCTTCGTCATTTGATAAACCAATCCAGGAAGTCATTGTAGACATGACAGATGGCGGTGTTGATTACAGCTTCGAGTGTATTGGTAATGTTGAAGTGATGAAAGCTGCTCTTGAATGCTGCCATAAAGGTTGGGGTGAGAGCATCATCATTGGTGTCGCAGGTGCTGGTAAAGAAATTCATACCCGTCCATTCCAACTAGTTACGGGTCGCGTATGGCGCGGTTCCGCATTTGGTGGAGTAAAAGGTAGAACGGAATTGCCGGGAATGATTGATGACTACATGGATGGTGAAATTGATTTGGATTCGTTCATTACACACCAATTAAACTTCACGGATATTAATGAAGCCTTTGATTTACTGCATAAAGGTGAATCAATTCGATCAATACTAACATATGGAGAGTGAGATCATGAGTCTAGAACGCGTTGAGCAAAGACGCTCTTTTGGTGGGGAACAAAACAAATACAACCATTATTCAGAAGTCCTCAAGTGCGATATGACATTTAGTATCTTCTTACCGTCAAATAAAGAACAAAAAGAAATACCGCTTATTTGGTTTTTATCAGGATTAACATGTACAGATGATAACTTTAGTCAAAAAAGTGGTTTCCAAAGCTTGGCTGAAAAACATCAAGTAGCTGTTATCATTCCGGATACATCTCCACGCGGAGAAGACGTAGCGAACGATGAGGCATTTGACCTTGGACAAGGTGCGAGCTTTTATCTAAACGCAACAGAAGAGCCATGGGCTAAACATTATCAAATGTATTCCTATATAACAGAGGAGCTACGTGAAATTGCCGCTACTCTAGTGCCTAATTTCTCTGGTAACGAAAGTATCATGGGCCACTCAATGGGTGGTTATGGTGCATTGATGATTGGAATGAAGAATGCAAATCGTTTCAAAGCGATTTCTGCATTTTCTCCTATTTCAAGTCCGAGCGAGGTTCCTTGGGGAATTAAGGCGTTTACGACTTACCTAGGGGAAGATAAGGCGACGTGGAAAGAATGGGACACTGCTGTGCTAGTGAAGGAAGCAGGTATTCCACCCATCCTTATTACGCAAGGAACTGCAGATGGGTTTTATCCTGAGCAATTGAATGAAAAACCGTTCCTTGAAAATGCAAAGCAGTATGACCAAGCAGTAGAATATAACAAAGTAGACGGCTATGACCATAGCTACTTCTTCATCTCTTCCTTCTTGGAAGAACACTTTGATTTTCACATGAAGAACTTAGGGTAACATGAATACATTTTGATAGTTGAAGTAGCTACTGCTTCCAAAGGGTGACGCCTTCGGGAGGGTGTGTCTTGCAGTCTAGATTAAAGGTGTCTTACGCTCACCCATTAACAGTCCAAAACATTCACATTGCCACGCAGTGTGAATGTTTTTGTTTTTAAGGGTATATGAACTAAGATAGAAGAACGAAGTGAAAAATATATTACATAGGAGGGATAGTTACGATGGATCTAAAGAAATTGTTAGCCGATGAACGTGTGAAGCCGTATGTTCTGAAAGCTCGGTATGGTATTGAAAAAGAAGGACAACGCGTGGATCTCGATGGGCACTTGGCAACAACCGACCACCCTGCGAATATCGGAATGGGTGACGAGCATCCGTATATTCAACGCGACTTCTCAGAAACTCAAATGGAACTGATCACTCCTGTCCTGAACACACTGGACGAACTATTTGATTACCTATCAGGCATTCATGACGTCGCCTATCGTTCAATGGGCAAGAATGAAATGCTCTGGCCGTTAAGTATGCCCCCTGCTCTTCCTAAAAAAGAGGAAGATATCATGATTGCGAAGCTGAATAGTTTTGAAAATGTTCTGTATCGTCGTTCACTTGCCAATTCATACGGTCGTCGCAAGCAAATGATTTGTGGAATTCATTTCAATTTTGAATTCAGAGACGACCTACTCCGCATGTTATTTGAATTACAATCGGATATCGATAATTATCAGCAATTCAAAACTGATATTTATTTGAAATTGACTAGAAACTATTTGTACTATCGCTGGCTCGTCACGTATTTCTACGGTGCGTCCCCTACAAGTGAAGAAAACTTCTACGGATGCGACGATAAACCAGACGAACCGGTTAGAAGTATTCGTAGTAGCCGATTCGGCTATACGAATCATGACGATGTAAATGTGTCGTTCAGCACGATTCAAAAATATATTTCGGATTTATCTTCGGTAGTTAATCGAGGTTTACTAGTAGAAGAAAAAGAGTTCTACACGGCTATGCGTTTACGTGGGAGTGATCGGGTGGCAGAATTCGAGCATACCGGTGTGCGTTATGTGGAGTTACGGAATATCGACTTGAACCCATTTGAAACAAATGGCATTAGCTATGAGCAAGCGGAATTCCTACATATATTCCTGCTATATCTACTACAAAAAGAAGAAAATCCCGAGAGCGATGAATGGGGTAAAGTAGGTGATGCGCGCAATGATGTTGTCGCACTTGAACACCCATTGGCACATACACAATTTGAAGCCGAAGCATATGAACTCGTTAACGAAATGGAACAGTTATCAAAAGATCTCGACTTCCCTGTTTCCGAAACATTATTTACAAATCTGAGAGAGATGCTTGCTGATCCTTCTAAAACCTTGGCGGGAAGACTTTACTCAGAGAGTCAAAAGACGAGTCAAAGCCAAGTAGCAACAGAAATTGCAAGGGAAACCTATAGTCAGCTGTGGAAAAAGCCATACGAACTGACAGGCTTTACGGATATGGAGCTATCCACGCAGATCATGATGTATGATGCGATACAGAAAGGCATCAAGGTAGAGGTTTTGGATCGCCAAGATCAATTCTTAAAGCTAAAACTGCGTGATCATATTGAATACGTGAAAAACGGTAATATGACGAGCAAAGATACGTATGTCTCTACGTTGATTATGGAAAATAAAACCGTGACGAAGAAAATTCTTCATCAAGCGGGCTATCATGTCCCGGGTGGAGATGAGTTCAGTAATAAGGAAGAGGCTTTGTATGCCTATAAGATGTTTGCCAAGACGCCATTTGTCGTGAAGCCGAAAACTACTAATTACGGACTTGGAATTTCCATCTTTAAAGACGGTGCCAGTTATGAGGACTATGAGAAAGCGATCACTCTCGCATTCGATGAAGACTCGTCAGTTTTAATAGAAGAGTTCCTTGCTGGCACAGAGTACCGTTTCTTTGTGCTACAAGATAAAGTACTCGCCGTCATGCTGCGTGTGCCTGCAAACGTCACGGGTGACGGTACACACACGATTCAGGAACTCGTTGAAGAGAAGAACCGTGATCCACTAAGGGGGACAGACCACCGTACACCACTAGAGCTTATTCAACTGGGCGAACTAGAAGTTCTTATGCTGAAAGGTCAAGGCTATCAAATTGATTCCATTCCCGAAGACGGCGAGATCGTCTACTTGCGTGAGAACTCCAACGTCAGTACTGGTGGAGACTCAATTGATGTAACCGATCAAGTTTCCGAAGACTATAAGAAGATTGCAGTAGATGCAGTAGCGGCACTTGGAGCAAAAATTAGCGGCATCGATTTGATTATTGAAGACCTCGATGTACCGGCAGCGAATCCAGGCGCGTATGGCATCATCGAAGCGAACTTTAACCCATCGATGTATATGCATATTTACCCTTATAAAGGTAAAACACGACGGGTAACAACGGATATTTTACATTACTTATTCCCGGAACTGTTATAAACTATTTGTAACTCGTCAAATGAAAATCTTTGCATGGTAACTATGCATGAATAATGAAAATCTTAGTTGAACCACTAAAACGGGCCTATCCAGATAAACTGGATAGGCCCGTTTTAGTTTTATCAAGTGAATAAATAGATTAAAATGGATTCGTAGCAATGAAACTGGCTGTTTTTACATATACACGTCGATTTAATTTCAATTGATTTACAATCACTTCAGCCATGTCTTCTGATTGAATCAATTTGGAATCATCGTTTTCTTTAATTAAGTTTTAATCTAGTGCCAAATCCGTTGCGACAGTACTTGGCGTTAAAGCCGAAACACGAATATTATTTCGTCGTACCTCTTGTGCTATTGATTCTGTGAAGCCAATTACCGCAAATTTGGATGCACTTGAAGTAGATGCTCCATTTAAACCACTTGTCGATGAAATATTAATGATGTCGCCTGCATTTTTTTCAATTAATTTCGGTAATATAGCACGTGTAACATAATACGTGCCCATTAAATTTACATCTACTATGTTCTTCCATTCCTCTGAGTCCATCTCCAAGACAGTACCAAATGTTGCAATGCCCGCATTATTTATTAGAATATCGGCCGTTCCTAAATCAGTAGTTAATGATGCAATGGCTTCTTCAACTTGCTCTTTAGATGAAACATCGGCTGTTGCATAAGCGACTTTCACACCATGACTTTCAATTTCTGCAGCCACTTCATTTAAAACAGACTCCGTTCTTGCAAGCAACCCAATATGGACTCCCTCTTTTGCTAAGTGAAGTGTCGCCACTTTCCCTTTTAGTATAACTGCTGAAAAGATCCTTGGCATGAATGGAAGCTTGTATAGCTACTTTGTAAAGTTAACTACTGTTCTATTCATCGTTCCTTTAGTCATTTTTAATGAACACAGTTTATTATCTTTATACCTTATTTACTTATGGTAAGGTTCTCCCTTAATAATCCGAAACCCACGGTAAATCTGCTCCACCAACACCAACTTCATGAGCTGATGCGGAAACGTCATCTTGGAAAAGGATAACTTCTCATTCGAACGCTGCAATACACTACTATGTAAACCAAGTGATCCGCCAATCACAAAGACAATCTTGCTTTTACCGTATGTCATCAACGAATCGATACTAGCTGCGAATTCCTCAGAAGTTTTCATTTTTCCGTCGATTGCTAGTGCAATGACATGCGCGTCTGGTGCAATTTTTGCCAGAATTCGATCAGCTTCTTTCTTTTTTACGATTTCCATGTCGGCTTCGCTTAGTGTTTCAGGTGCTTTTTCGTCCGCCACTTCGATTAATTGCATTTTTGCATAGCTATTCAGACGTTTCGTATACTCTTCTATTCCTTGTTTCAAATACTTTTCTTTTAACTTACCCACGGTCACAATTGATATATTCACAGTTTATCCACTCGCTCTCCAAATGTTATACACAATACTTATGCACATATCCACAACCCTATCTACATATTGTGTCCGATTATTTGTTCCGTACTACATGTAAATCTTACTGATTATTGTATCACATCAATGTGGATAACTTTTCATTCTTTTTTCATTTTGAATAGATTGATCTTTTTACCATAAAAAATGAAAATACCTCAACCTATTGACCTGTAAGGGATTAACGCTTGTCACTTTGATTTAATTTATTATTTTCCGAACACTTTCTTTTACACAATGTTGTACACATTATTTAGACTTTATCCACAATTGGATAACTTCATAAAAAAATCAGGCATCGTAGCGTAGTTTCGCTAGATACCTGATGTGGACGGGAAGTTGTTCACTTTGTGGACAATGTACAATCTCTTAGAATGTATTTCCGTCTTTCAACACCATTTCCAAATCCAGTTTCTTTCCATCACGATAGACTGTAATTTTCAATGGATCGCCAATTTCTTTTTTATTATACAAATACTTACGTAGACTGACCATATCTGTCACTATCTCATCATCCAACTGAACAATTGTATCATACTTCTTCACACCTGCTTCTACTGCGGATGAATTCGGTATGACATCTGTTACAACAACGCCATCCGTTACTTCTTTAGGCAAGTTCAACGTCTGTTGCTGTTGCTGAATGGGAATTTGTCGAAGATCAAGTAACGATACACCCATTGTCGGACGGTTTACTTGCCCCGTTTCTTCCAAGTGCTCAATAATTGGTAATGCAATATTGATTGGAATAGCTAGTCCAATCCCCTCTACTGTTGCTTCAGAAATCTTCATAGAGTTGATTCCGATCAATTGACCCGCCATGTTGATTAGAGCACCACCGGAGTTCCCGGGGTTGATGGCTGCATCTGTCTGCAAGACGTCTGCCTGCCAATCGATGTGTCCATCTTTGTTTAAATCCATTGGAATGGAGCGGTCTTTACCTGAAATTACACCCACTGTAACTGATCCTGCAAAGCCAAGTCCCAATGGGTTACCGATAGCAATGACTGTTTCTCCACGTTTTAATGCGTCTGAATCACCGAATTCTACCACTGTATCGACGTGTTCCGCATCAATTTCTACTACAGCCAAGTCTGTCCATAGATCACTGCCGATTAATTTTCCTTCAACCTTAGTACCATCATCGAAACTGACTTCAAGTTGTTCGGAATTCTCTACGACATGGTGGTTGGTAACAATATATGCTTTGTCGCCCTCTTTTTTATACAAGACACCAGAACCCGAACCCGCTTCTTGAGTAGACGTTGTGGAAGACCAAAAATCCTGGACCGTCTGGATATTCGTAATACCGACGACCGCGTTTGCGACATCATCTACGACGTCTGTCACTTCCGATGAGATATCGATCGATACTTGTGCGTGCTCGGATGTAGTTTTACTCTCTTTTTTTTCAATCCTTGTAGTATCGTCATGACTCGATCCTCCCGCATACATCATAGTTAAAAATACAATTAACCCACCCAATAATGCACCAAGTAAACCTGGCCAAAAACTACCTCGGCGTTTTGGGTTGCGTTTTGGCTCCGCCGGCGGAAACGGTTGTTGCCGTTCCATCTCTTCTCTTCTTTCATCATCCATTCACATTTCCTCCTTATCAGAAAGTATTCCTACATGTACTGTACCCCATTAACTCTTTGAAAATGCAAAAAGCCTCACTAATTTAGCAAGGCTTTTCGCATTTACTTCAGACTAGCACAAGCTCTGTAGATTCTGATGCATCCGTGTCATGCAAGTGGACAAATTCCCCTGCACGAATACCGCAGTCTTCAAGGGTCTGTGCTACGCTCATGCGCGCCAAGTCTTTCATATTATTATCTAAGCTAAGATGGGCTAAATAAATATGCGCTTCTTTTTGAGCTACTACTTCACTCATTGCAACAGCTGCATCCTCATTCGATACGTGGCCCACGTCACTTAGTATACGACGTTTAATGGACCACGGATAACGGCCCATCTGAAGCATGCTGACGTCGTGATTGCTTTCAAATACAAAGCTGTCAGCTCCTTGGATATGACCTTTCATACGATCACTAACATAGCCTGTGTCAGTAATAATCGCAAGTTTACGATTACCTTCATTGAACGTATAGAACATTGGGTCTGCTGCGTCATGGGATACTGCAAATGACTGGATATCCAGTGAGCCAAATGTTTTCACCGTTTCCATGTCGAAGTGAAAACGCTGGTCAACGGGAATCTCCCCTACAAGTCCGTCCATCGCCTGCCACGTTTTGGCATTGGCATAGATTGGCGTTTTATACTTCCGGGCAAGTACGCCGATTCCTTTAATATGATCACTGTGTTCATGTGTGACGAAAATGCCGTCAATTTGTTTCATGGAGCGATTGATCGATCCGAGCAAACCTTCAATTTTCTTACCGCTCATGCCGGCATCTACTAGAAAAGCATGCTCATCTGTCTCTATATATATCGAGTTGCCTGTACTGCCACTCGCCAAAATGCTAAATCGCATGTGGAAAACTCCTATTCTTTTGATTCTTCTACTATATCCGATTGGAACTCGATGACCTTTCCTTCAATCGCATTGATGAAGTAATTTTCTATCGTCCCATCTTTCAATTTTACCTGAACATTCCACGTCGGTGCAAATACTTGAGTTTCCGTTAGTTGAACAAGTGTTGAATAACCTGACTTGACTTGCATAACAGTGGAATCGGGTTTTAAATAGCCACGTGTAACAAGCGAAGAGACCGCATCGTCTTGCGATAGTAAATCCTTTTTATGATTAAAACTTAAGAATTCGTCGAGCATACTTTGTTCGTAATGCGTCACTTCGCCATCTTTACCCCAGTGCATGATGAGCATGGCATTCGGACTGTAGAAGATGGTTTCGTTCTTTACCCGTTGGAAAAATACAGCGCTCTGCTCCTCTTCGTCTACATCCCATAGCACGTAATCTTCGCCGTGGAGCACATACTTCCTTAAGAACTCGTCAAAGTAATATTCGCCTTTTCCTTCGGTTACTTTTACTGCTTTTTTCATATGGGACAGTAATCGTGATTTTTCAATCAAAACAAATGATTGGTTACTTAACCCTTTTAACTTTTCATTGGAAAAGGTGGCAATATGAGCTGATAAATACGAAACATCTTTTTTAGTGAAAGGAATGGGTTCATACGTAATATTCTCTAGCGCCAATGTTTCTTCAATCGATGTTTTCCCGAGACTCTGCATACTTCCGACACTCATTTGTCTGTCTAAATAGAGCCAATACAAGAAGACATTTAGAATGGAAAAGACGATAATAAAGATGGTTTTGGTTCTATTCCAATCCAATTACGCCACCTCCTTGCAATTCTTCTGGAGCGTGGCGAAACCAGTTATCCTTGATAAGGTAATACCAGCAAGGTTGTAAAATAATTAATTTGCGTTCTATATCATGGATCATATAATAACCGGGAGTGATTTCCTCAATCAAATCAAAGTTTAGCTCTTCCGATTCACGTAAAGACTCCGCCACTTCCACTCCTGAAGGTAAATTCTCTTGTACCGGTTCGATGTTCACATCTAATGTGTAATAAGGACGTATATATTTGAATACACGCATATCTCCCCATGTCTCCGTGATTTCGCTTATGCCTGGTTGATCACTAAAGACTGGCAAACCATCAATATATAGTTGGAACCGGACATAACGGGAATAGGGATTCATATAGGCATAGCGGAACTCATCCGTCCAGCCACCATGTTCATTGATAAAATCGATAGCATTCAGCAATAACTCCGAAGGTAGCGCGAACTCCTGACTCTCTACTGCAGGCATGACATAACTCAACCTTTTAATCTCGGTATCGACATTCATGAACGCGTGATCGTCTCCGTATTCTTCATTGGTTGGATTCACTTGATTACGTCGTACGGCGTTAGGGTCACTGAACAATGCATCACGGAAACGTAATGGATTGATTTCTTCCTGGTAATACGTATTACGCATAATGGTTATTGGATCTTTTGGCACCGCAAGAAATGGTGCATTGCCACGATCAATTTCTGCATATTCATCGAATGACTGACCAACATCCACTACGTTACGCAGAAAGCTTGTTTTATTCGGTAGCGTCACCTGCACCTGATAATGCAAGCCGCTAACTTCACTCAGTAAATGAATAACTGGCGCTTGTGTAGATTGACTCCAGTCAATGACCAGACGATTAAAGGTAGCTTCGGGAATATTCACGTCGTCGACTGGTAATACATTGTCATAGACTAACATGGGCACTTCCCCCGTGAAGTAGAGCGCCATTTGACTCGGTTGCCGCAAGGTTTGTGCAATATTAAACTTATTCATGTCCTGTCTAACTAGCTGTAGATTAGATAATTCCCATGTATTCATTTCTCTCAGGATTCTGTCGATTTTTTCGGTATCTGTAGAACCTAGTACCTGATCTTTTAAAGTGGTAATTATTTTATATGGCTTGATGATTTCATCGATTGTTTTCTTCTCAGAAATGGATATATCGACAGTCTGTAGTTGTTCCATTGGTTCATAATTCGGTGAATAGTTCCAAACCTCAAAGGTAAACAGGACACTCAGTGAGACGAGCAACAACAATACAATGGATTTAATTATTTCGATGTATTTCAATCCCACTCACCATCCTCTTGTTGTTCAAATGGTAGCTTGAAGAAGATTGTCGTTCCTTTTCCTTCCTCACTCTGCGCCCAAATATCCCCTTTATGCGCCACGATCATTTCTTTAGCGATTGCGAGGCCCAGACCGGTTCCGCCAAGTGCACGGGAACGAGCTCTATCTGCACGATAGAAACGATCGAAAATTCGATTGACATTGGACTTTGGTATACCCATTCCATCGTCTGAAATCATCACTTTAATATAATCACCTGATATCGTTACACCGAAGCGAACTTCCCCACCATCTGGCGAATACTTCAAGGCATTTGAAATAATATTGTCTAGTACTTGCGTTAGTTTATCGGTATCGATCTCCACAAATAGACTGCTTGAATACAAATTCCGTGTGAATCGTACATTTTGCGACTTGGAAAATTCAAAGCGCTCGATAACTGCATTAAAGAATCGGTTAAATTCCACCCATTCTTTATTCAATTCATATTCTTTACTATCCATACGTGAAAGTTTCAGTAAGTCATTTACGAGACGGATCATTCGCTCGGTTTCATTTTGCGTAACATGTAAGAAGTTTGGAGCAATTTCCTCATTGCGCCAAGCCCCTTCTGCCAATGCGTCTAGATAACTGCGCATTGTAGTGAGTGGAGTTCGCAGTTCATGTGAAACATTTGACACGAACTCCCGACGTTCCATATCAATTTTTTCTTGCTCGGTATTATCGTGCAATACGACAATCAAGCCGTTTACAAACCCTGTTTCACGCTGGGTAACGGAAATTGTCGCACGTAAAATATATGCCTGATCTTCTGTACTAAAATCCAGTGGAATTGATTCTTTCATCTGAATTAGCTCTTCAAACGTAAACTCTTCGTCTATACCGAGAATACTGGCGATGGGGCGATTTATGACAAGATCGTTCGTTACTCCAAGCATCTGCAGGGCGGAGTCATTAATTAGGCTAACTCGTCCTTTACGGTCGGTCGAAATGACACCGTCTGTCATATTTTCCAGAACTGAGGCTAACTTTCGCCTTTCGCTCTCAGTAGTGGACTGTGATTCTTGCAGCTGGTTAGTTAAGTGATTGAATGCGATGGCTAGCTGACCCATCTCATCCGAACCATACACTTTAACCTTTCGGGTGAAGTTCCCTTTTGCCATCGCCTGCGCTTGTCTTCGCATGTCTGATATTGGCCGGGTAAATGCCCTGGCAATGAAGATCCCAACTAGTATTGTAATGGTAAGGGAGACGGCTGCTGCCCCCGCCAATATCCTATTGATTTCTTCAATTTGTTGAAAAACGGATTCAATATTGGCTTCTACATAGAGCGAGCCAACAATTTCATTGCCGTTAAAGATCGGTTTAGCTAAGGAAAGCACGCGATTATGAGATTGCGGATCAATCGTCACAACATCTTTCATGGTCTCTGACGTTATGGACTTTCGCACATTATCATTGGTCGAATGTTGCCCTACCCTCATCTGATTTTCGAATGAAGATGTCGCTAGAATACGATACTTTGGATTTATAACCCGTATTTCAATAATGTCATCTGATGTGAACTCGACCAAGACATTTTTTAAGCTTTGTTCTAGTGTAGGATCATTGTCTTTACGTTTTTTTGTAATTTCTTCTCGCACACTGAACTCGACTAAATTCATCCGGTCTACAATTGAATTCGTAAAGTTATCTTTTAGTGTTTGTTCCAATTCACGAGCAAAGTACAGCCCGATAATCTGCATGGATACAAGTATAAGCAGGACGTAAATCAAGACAAATTTGACTTGAATCGACCGGAAAAAACCTACTTTATGCATAGTGGCTTACTCCTGTTCCGGATCACGCAAGTAATAACCTACCCCACGTCTTGTGACGATCCAATTTGGATGGCTCGGTGTATCTTCAATCTTTTCCCGAAGACGTCGAATTGTTACATCGACTGTTCGTACATCGCCGAAATAATCATAGCCCCATACCGTTTGCAGTAGATGCTCACGTGTCATCACCTGACCAATATGTTTTGCCAGGTAATACAATAATTCAAATTCACGATGTGTCAGTTCGATTGTCACTCCACGCTTTTGAACGTAGTACGCATCCGGTTGAATGACAAGTTGACCCACCGTAATATCGTTCGTTTCTTCTTCTTGATCTTCCGCTATAGTTCTTGCATGACGACGCAAGTTGGCTTTGACCCGGGCAATTAACTCCCTTGTACCAAAGGGCTTCGTGACATAATCATCTGCGCCTAGTTCAAGCCCTAAGACTTTATCAATTTCTGAGTCTTTTGCTGTCAGCATGATGATCGGGAAATCATGCTTTTTTCGTACTTCCCTACAGACTTCCATGCCGTCACGTTTAGGAAGCATAATATCAAGGAGCATAAGGTCGGGCTGAATTTCTTCTACTCGGTTGATCGCATCTTCACCGTCGTATGCGCAAAAGACGTTGAAGCCCTCCTTTTTCAAGTTAAATTCTATGATGTCTGCGATGGGTTTCTCATCGTCTACGATAAATATAGTTTTATTTTGCATGATTTGTTCCTTTCTCGCCCTACCAGGCAATCAAATTTTTTTGCTACGTTTTTGTTCCACGACAAAGTTATACGATATACACTTGTGTGGCACAGCGAACACGTATCTATCTTTTCTATGGTTACAACCTTATTCTACAGCTGAAATATATCATTCCATATCCTCTAACTCTATCACGATTTGTGCAAAATCGCACTTTTTCAGGCAGGGACGGCTTGCTTGAAACGATGAAAAACAGCGCATCCTTTTCTATGGTCATAGAAAAAGGACGCGCTGTTTTATTCGTAAGACGGTGGTGATTCATGCTGGCTCCAATCGATATTGAGGAATTTGTTGTATTCCTTTGCAAATGCCAGCGTCACAGTACCGGTTGGGCCGTTACGTTGTTTGGCAATAATGATTTCGATCATGTTTTGCATTTCAGTTTCTTTGTCATAGTAATCTTCCCGGTAAAGGAAGGAAACGATGTCGGCATCCTGCTCAATACTCCCTGACTCTCGAAGATCGGACATCATAGGGCGCTTGTCTTGACGTTGTTCAACACCCCGTGAAAGCTGTGATAGTGCAATGACTGGAATTTTCAGTTCACGTGCTAGTCCTTTTAATGAGCGGGAGATCTCAGATACTTCCTGTTGACGGTTGTCACTACCACGACCGCTTCCCATGATTAGTTGCATATAGTCAATCATCACCATGCCGAGACCGTGTTCTTGTTGTAGCCGTCTACATTTTGAACGGATTTCATTGACTCGCAGACCAGGAGTGTCATCAATGAAGATACCTGCATTTGATAATGACCCCATAGCCATTGTCAGCTTGCGCCAATCGTCTGCTTCAAGGTTACCTGTACGCAGTACTTGCGCGTCAATGTTTCCTTCTGCACATAACATACGCATGACCAGCTGTTCAGCACCCATCTCGAGACTGAAGATCGCGACGTTTTCTTCTGTCTTCGTTGCTACGTTTTGCGCTACGTTCAACGCAAACGCAGTCTTACCGACAGACGGACGAGCCGCCACGATAATCAAATCATTGCGTTGGAAGCCTGCCGTAATCTTATCCAAATCACGGAAACCGGTTGGAATACCTGTTACGTCACCTTTACGTGTATGCAGTAATTCAATATTGTCATACGTCTCCACTAATACATCTTTGATATGGCGGAAGTCGCCGGCGTTTTTCCGATTGGACACTTCCATCATTTTCTTCTCGGCTTCACCAAGTAAAGCTTCTACTTCATCTTCCCGTGTATAACCGTCTTCTACAATGTCCGTTGCAACGCGGATTAATCTGCGTAGTAATGCTTTTTCATCTACGATATTAGCATAATAGACAATGTTTGCAGCAGTCGGAACCGCGTTGGCAAGCTCTGTGATATATGAAATACCTCCAACGTCTTCAAGCTCATTTTTTACTTTAAGCTCTTCGGCGATTGTCACCAAATCGACTGGTTGGCCACGGTCATTTAGTATAAGCATGGTTTCAAAAATCTTTTTATGTGCGATTCGATAGAAATCTTCCGGCAACAATATTTCAGACGCGGTAATCAGTGCTTGTGGTTCTAAAAATATCGCCCCGAGGACCGACTGCTCTGCTTCGTTGTTATGCGGAGGTGTGCGCTCGATCATCTGGTTCAAGCTATTATCTCCTTATCATTCTTCTGTAACATGCACTTTAAGTGTCGCTGTTACATCAGGGTGTAATTTGATCGGAATATTTGTAAAACCTAGTGCACGAATTGGCTCAGGTAATTCCATTTTGCGGCGGTCTACTTTGATTTTATTTTGCTTTTCTAACGCTTGGGCGATTTGCTTTGATGTGATAGAACCAAATAGACGACCATCTTCACCAGTTTTCGCCTGTAGCTCTACAGTCAACTTTTCGACTTGCTCTTTTAATTCTTTAGCTTCTGCCAATTCCGCAGCCGCATCTTTCATTTGGCGATCCTTCTGACCTTGCAACTTACTTAAATTACCTGGAGTTGCCTCAACTGCTACATTATTTTTCAATAAAAAGTTTTGTGCATATCCAGTTGAAACCTCTTTCACTTCACCTTTTTTACCTTTTCCTTTAACGTCTTTTAAAAAAATAACTTTCATCATTCATTTCCCCTTTCAACGTATTGATCTAGTACGTCCTTTAACATAGTGATTGCTTCATCCATCGTATCTACGCTTAATTGGCAAGCAGAATTCGTTAAATGACCGCCACCACCCAATTCTTCCATAATGACTTGAACATTCAATTCGCCCAATGAGCGGGCGCTAATACCAATTTTTCCATCATCACGCTTTGCGACGACGAATGAAGCGGAAATGCCCTGCATTGTCAGCAAAATGTCCGCTGTCTGTGCGATTAGTACAGAGCTGTGCACCACTTCCTCTTGCCCTCGCGCAATCGCAATATCGCCATTGCCCACAAATTCCACAGTCTCAATTAGTTTTGATCGTTCAATATACGTCTCAATATCTTCTTTCAATAAACGCTGTACTAGCACGGTATCGGCACCATTCGTCCGCAAATAGGAAGCGGCTTCAAATGTCCGAGAACCTGTCCTAAGTGTAAAGCTTTTCGTATCAACAACAATACCCGCTAGCATCACTGTCGATTCCAACATCGTCAACTTTTCGTTCTTTGGCTGATACTCCAGCAATTCCGTTACAAGTTCCGCCGTCGAAGATGCATATGGTTCCATATAAACGAGCACAGTGTTATTGATAAACTCTTCTCCACGTCGATGATGGTCTATTAATACAACCTTCTGTGCCTTGTCCAGTACGCGCTCATCAATAACCATACTTGGCCTATGCGTATCGACAATAACGACCAACGAACGCTCCGTCATCAATTCCAATGCCTCTTCAGGCATCAACATGTGATCATATAATTCTTCGTCTTGCTGCACTTCATCCATCAAACGGCTGACACTAGCATCAAGCTGGTCGAAATTAACGACGACATAGCCTTCGACACCGTTCATTTTTGCCATCTTGCGTACACCAATCGACGCACCAATCGCATCCATGTCAGGCATTTTGTGACCCATGACGAACACGCGGTCACTATCTTGGATTAAATCACGTAGTGCATGTGAAATAACTCTTGCACGCACCCGCGTACGCTTTTAAACAGGGTTTGTCTTACCGCCATAGAATTTAAGTTTCCCATCATGGTGTTTAATAGCTACTTGGTCACCGCCACGTCCGAGAACTAAATCCAAACTCGACTGTGCCAGTTCACCGAGTTCTGTAAGCGACGTAGTACCTGTCCCTACCCCAATACTCAATGTAAGAGATACGCTGTGTTTAGACGTGTTCTCACGAATCGTATCGAGCAATGAAAACTTCGTCTTCTCCAATAATTCTAAAGTGCCTTCATTGAAAACAGCCAAGAAGCGCTCAGAAGAAATTCGTTTTACGAAGATCCCATATTCATCTGCCCATTGATTGACCAATGAAGTAACGAGGGAGTTCATCTGGCTTCGTGTCTGGTCGTCCATCGTCTGAGACAGTTCATCATAGTTATCAACCAACAATATTCCAATGGTTGTTCGATCAGCATAGTAAAGGGATTGCATCTTCATACGTTCTGTTACGTCAAATAGATAGATCAGTTTCTCTTCTGGTTTATAATAGACACGGTAAGAGCGATCATTTAATACAATGACATCTTGCTCACTGTCTTCTCTGATCACCTGACGGAATGCTTCATTCATTTCGTAAAGCTGTGAACCAACCCAAGTCTTGTCAGGATAAATGGAGTTAATAAATGGATTGACCCATTCGATTAATTGCTTATCATTTAGCAAAATGATACCGATTGGTAATTCCAGCAACGCTTCTTCTCCTACCCTTTTCATTCGATAGGATAAGGTTTCAATATATTTCTCAGTTTCCAGGTAATTATCATTCTCTACTTTCCAAGCGATGCCTAGTGCGAGTGCATAAGCGATGGCAAAAAACAGTCCAACCCAAAAATTCAATAGCATTAGTAGTACGGAACCTACCGCACCGAGTAGAGACAAGAATGCTAATGGAATTCGTATCCCGCGTTTTTTATAAATTAAATTCACTATCTCATCTCCTACGCTCTCTTGTCTTTATCTATCCATGTACGAATGTTAATGGCGATATCCAAAACACCCAACATTACGGTGAAGGGACTGAGGAACATGGCGAATAATGTAGCTAGCACATTGACGATCATTGGAAGCTTCATCTTGCGCAATGCATAGTAAATTAACGCCAAACCTTGTAAGAAGAATAAGAATCTAAAGATGAGAATGGCATTTGCCTCCAGTAGATAAAATGTCGTTCCTTGTTCGGGCTGCGACAAAACGGAAATCAACAGCAGTGCTAGATAAACCAATAACGTTGCAAGTGGAAGGCGCATAGTAAGGAAAGAAGCAAATTTAGGAACTTCAAAACGCAAACGTGTTGCAACCGCCAAAATTGGCATAACGAACAGATAAGCTGTTATAAAAACAGATAAGATGAACAATGAGGGCACAATAGTTTGATAATACGTGAATGCCTCTGCCACGGTTCTTTCTATATCTCTAGTTGAATTTCCCATTCCCGACATGATCACAAGCGCTTCTTGCTGAATAGTTGAAAATTGTTGCATCAGCTGTTCAATCGGATTAATTTTCATGAACCACACAGTACCAAGATACAATAGGCTCAATGAAATGAGCAATGTGACACCTGTTGCCATATATACATAAAGTTTCGTCTTGCCCGTCCGCACGGTATCACCGATAACGAATCCAACAGCACTTAATACAACTGCTGCTGGAATGGAAAGCAAACCGCCAATCAATAATGTGATAAGCCATGTACACATCGCCATCATCAGTGTAGATGTCCGGCCATAACGCAAACGATAAATCGTAATGGGCAATGGAACGAGCAATATTGTCAATAAGCCGAGTAATGGTACGTATAAAGTCATTGCCAGTAATATGGCAAAGAGTGCTACCATCATCGCACCGTACGTAATTCTACTTGCTTGATCTTGCATATCTACGCCCCAATTCATTCTTTGCTTCTTTTGTCGCCTGTCAATAATAAGAGGACAAAGTGTTACATTCCTAAATTCATATAAAGTGACAATCATCCTTCTAATTGTATCATGATTCGATGTGAAATCAAAAGTACAGGCAGTTGCAGTTTCCAGTAAAATGGATGCGTAAAGCACTTTGGAATATAAGACTTTCGTGATAAACAAAAAACCGCCACTGACTGAATAACTCAGTCAGTGGCGGTTCATATATTACCGCTCTTCAGATACAAACGGAAGTAGTGCCATGATGCGTGCACGTTTAATTGCAATCGTCAATTTACGTTGGTATTTAGCGCTTGTACCAGTAACTCGACGAGGCAACATCTTTCCGCGCTCAGAGATAAACTTCTTCAACAAATCTACATCTTTATAGTCGATGTGCGTAATGTGGTTAGAAGTAAAATAGCAAACCTTACGGCGTTTGCGACCTCCACGACGTGGTGCCATAATTGTTGTCCTCCTTCCTATTTACGTATCAAGTGAACCGTTCTATCAGAATGGCAAGTCGTCATCTGTTACTTCAATCGGACCGCCGCCTGGTTGGAATGGATCATTATCGACACGTGTCATATTTTGCTGATTCGGTTGGTAGGATTGCTGGTTATTGTATCCTTGTCCCTGGTCTTGAGAAGGTGCGTTATAAGAAGGCGCTCCCCCACCATAAGATGGCGTTTGCTGACGTTCTGTATTGGCTCCTCTTGGTTCCAGGAATTGAGTACTATCCGCAACAACTTCTGTCGTGTAAACACGCTTACCGTCTTGACCTTCGAAGCTGCCCGTCTGTATACGACCATCTACTCCGGCTAGACTTCCTTTTCGTAAGTAATTCGCGATATTCTCAGCCTGTTTACGCCAAGCTACACACGTGATGAAATCTGCTTCCCGTTCTCCTTGGGCATTAGCGAACGCACGGTTCACTGCCAATGTAAAACGTGTTACAGCAATTCCAGTCTGTGTGTATTTCAGCTCAGGATCTTTTGTTAATCGGCCAACTAAAACGACACGGTTTATCATTCAGAATCAAACCTCCCTCATCATAAATTTTAAAACTTTATATCAGATTACGCATCTACACGAATTGTCATATGACGAATGATACCTTCGTTGATGTTCGCTAGACGTGTAAATTCATCGATTGCTTCTGCACCAGCGTTAGCAGTTACTAATTGGTAGTAACCTTCACGTAAGTCGTCGATTTCGTAAGCAAGACGACGCTTGCCCCACTCTTTCGACTCGATGATTTCCGCTCCGTTTGAAGTTAGAACAGTATCAAAGCGTTCAATCAACGCTTTTTTCGCATCCTCTTCAAGAGTTGGACGCATAATGTACATAATTTCGTACTTTCTCATCAATAGTCACCTCCTTATGGACTTGGGCCCTACTTTTACAAGTGGGCAAGGAGTAAGTAAATTTAATATTACTCACATCAGTACATGTTATCACATTGCAATTGGAATATCAACCACCAATATATTATACTAAATGAATATAAGGAGTGATCTCGCATGGAAGAACAACAGCCTGTGATTGTCGAGCTTGATTTACAGAAAATAGCGAAGCAAAGTCTTTGGCTCACTCTCCTACCGCTCATAGCACTTTTAATAATCCGTGGTCTGTTACAAGGTGGACTATCTCTGTCTTTTTCAGTGTGGTATTTTGTCTATGCTTTGGCCGGATATATTTTATTGATCGTTATACATGAGTTTTTTCATTTGCTCGGTTTCCGCATTTTTTGTAATGTACCGTGGAAGAACATGGCGTATGGCGTCAATTTGAAGATGGGGGTTGCGTATGCTACCGCAGATCAGTTAATGGACAACAAAGGCATTCGCAAAGCGTTGTTACTGCCCTTTTGGATGACGGGTGTGTTGCCTGCCATTAGTGCATTGTATTTCAATGACGGTGTGCTGTTGCTGTTAGGCGCGATGCTAATTGGCGGGGCAGCTGGAGATTTCGCGATGTACAAGGAATTGAAGAAGTTTCCAGATGATGCAATGGTGAGGGATGATCCAGAGCTACCAAAGTTGTATGTGTACCCTGTTGAATGAAATAAGGAGGCTGGAGTTGCCATCTCCTCGTACCCCCTACTTAACTTTCCACTGAGGGTCTAAGTCGTTCTTGAACTCAACCAACTTCAAATCAAAAAAGGCTGATTCTCACATGGAAAATCAGCCTTTTGTATTATACGTTGAAACGGAACAACATGACGTCTCCGTCTTTAACGACATATTCTTTACCTTCCAAACGAACCTTGCCAGCCTCTTTTGCTGCTGTCATGGAACCATGCTCGACTAAGTCGTCGTATGCTACTGTTTCTGCACGGATAAATCCACGTTCGAAGTCGGTATGAATTACTCCAGCACATTGTGGTGCTTTCATGCCCTTGCGGAATGTCCATGCACGAACTTCTTGCACACCCGCCGTGAAGTACGTAGCAAATCCAAGTAAATTGTAAGTTGCTTTAATCAACTGATCAAGACCGGATTCTTTGATGCCTAGCTCTTCAAGGAACATTTCCTTCTCATCATCTTCAAGCTCAGCCATCTCTTCTTCGATCTTCGCACAAACTACGATTACTTCCGCATTGTCCTTCTCTGCAAAGTCACGAACCTGTTGTACGTAGGGATTATTGTCTGCATCTGCAATTTCATCTTCTGAAACGTTCGCTACATATAACATTGGTTTAATCGTTAATAGATGCATACCTTTAACGACTTGTAGCTCATCATCCGTCAAATCAACGGAACGAGCTGCCATTGAGTTTTCAAATGCATCACGTAACTTCAGTAAAATTGGCTCTTCGACCATTGCCTCTTTGTCTTTTTGTTTCGCCATCTTGGAAACACGCGCTAAACGCTTATCTACACTTTCCATATCTGCCAAGATCAATTCCAAGTTAATGACCTCGATATCATCAATTGGATTTACTTTCCCTGATACGTGTGTAATGTTTTCATCTACAAAACAACGGACTACCTGACAAATCGCATCTACTTCTCGAATATGTGAAAGGAACTTGTTACCAAGACCTTCGCCTTTACTTGCACCTTCTACAATCCCCGCAATATCAGTAAATTCGAATGCAGTTGGAACTGTCTTTTTCGGTGTGACGAGCTCAGTCAATTTGTCCAAACGCTCATCTGGCACCTCAACTATTCCTACGTTTGGGTCAATCGTACAGAACGGATAGTTCGCCGCCTCTGCTCCTGCTTTTGTTATTGCATTAAATAAAGTTGATTTTCCCACGTTCGGAAGACCTACAATCCCAGCCGTTAACGCCATTATTCCCACACCTTTCTTATCTATCCAAAGCTTACATTATTCGTTAGTCAACCACTTCATTATAAGGACAATACGCTAAATTGTCCATGTGTTCTCAAGACTCGTTCTTCAGTAGAATCTTTTTCATCTTCTTAGCAAACTCATTACGCGGAATCATAACGCTGTGTCCACAGCCTTCACATTTAATGCGAATATCCGCGCCCATTCGGATGATTTTCCAAGCATTTGTTCCACACGGGTGCTGTTTCTTCATCTCTACCACATCATGCAAGTTAAATTCTTTGGTCGCCATTGTGTGAATCTCCTTCCCTCTGTTCTTCACGTATCACCATTCGTGGATAAGGCATTTCAATTCCATTCAAATCCATAAATTTCTTTAAGTCCTGTCGAAGTTTACGACCTACTCCAAAATTAGCAACTGGCTCTGTTTCTGCGGCAATACGTAACAAGATTCTTGAGGGTTCCATACTTTGTACGCCTAACACCTCTGGTACACCGATAACTTCTGAATAACGTTCTTTTGGTAACTTTTTAAGGAATTCTTTGATTAATTCTTCTGCATGATCAATATCCGTTTCATAAGATAACGCCAGATCAAGTAAGACCATTGAATTCGTGACAGAGTAATTAATGACTTCGCCTATTTGACCGTTAGGTACTGTATATAATTCACCGCCGTACAATGCAATCTTCGTTGTGCGAAGCCCGATTTCCATGACGGTTCCTTCACCTGAATTAATACGCACGTAATCTCCTACTCCAAATTGATCTTCAAAAATGATGAAGAATCCAGATATGACATCCTTTACTAAACTCTGGGCTCCAAAACCGACGGCAAGACCTAGCACGCCCGCACCCGCAAGAAGGCCTTTTACGTCTATTTTAAATTCCGTCAAAACGGCCAATATAGCAGAAAAATAGACAATGTATTTCAATGCGTTTTCCAACAGTTTAATCATAGTTTTCTCACGTCGCTCTGTCTTACGCATAGGACTTTTTAGCTTAATGGCGAAAAATCGACGAATTAATACTTGTCCAACTTTTACCACGATACTTGCTACGACAATAATTAAAAAAATGCGAATAGCAAAGAATCCAGTGCCGAGCCAGAAATCTGCGTCAAATAGAGTTCCTTTTACCTGTCGAACTGCTTCGTCTAAAACTTCCAGGTTTTCTTTCACTTCTTCTTGTGTAGTAGAAGTTGATGCCATTGAAAGAAATCCTCCTTTCGTATAAACCCTTACCCCTGAGGATATACTGCACAGCAATACCTGCGCAGAATACATTTCAGCGTAAATACAACACAAAGGATAGGTGTCGCCCTATGTATACAGCTGAACCCTCTTCTTATCATTACCGTCTTTCTAGTAAAGAAACCGGTGTCGTGTGGAAATTAAGTTCTTATTTCATGCAACATATCCCTTTTAAACAACAACCCATCATTTTTTATTGTATCGGAACTGATCGTTCCACTGGCGACTCTCTCGGTCCTTTGACAGGCTCCTACTTATCAGAGCTAAGCCTATTCCCATATACAGTAGTTGGCACGTTACAAGAGCCATTGCACGCCCTTAATCTACAACAACGCATTGAACTCACGAAGTCATTATACCCCGATGCTTTTGTAGTAGCGATCGATGCCTGCCTAAGTAAGAAGGACGCGGTTGGAGACCTATTGTTTCATAGCGGTCCTATTGCACCAGGGAAAGCCGTGGGTAAAGAACTTCCCTTAGTGGGTGATGTGTCAGTTAAAGGAATCGTCAATGTTAGTGGTTTCATGGAGCAAGCTGTTTTACAAAGTACTCGTCTTCATCTGCCATTTGAAATGAGTCGTATGATTGGTCGAGCCTTACAATTAGCACATCATCGGCAGCCGTCAAAAAGTATATACAATCGTTACGATGACCGCAACTACCGCAATACCTGGGATAAAATTAGCTACTCGGATTTTAGTCAAGCCGATTAGATTTAATCCGATTGCCGCAATCATCAAGCCACCTGTAGCTGTCATTTCAGAAATGAATAACTGCATTAATTCATCTGGGACAAATCGACTGAGGATGGTAGCAAGAAAGGTTATACTTCCTTGGTAAATCAATAGAGGGACGGTAGCAAACGCCACACCAATACCTAATGTAGAACTAAAGATGATGGAAGTGAATCCGTCTAATATGCCTTTCATGATTAAAACGTCGTGATCATTACGGAGACCACTATCAATAGCTCCAATGATTGCCATGGAACCTACACAAAAAAACAACGTAGCCGTAACGAATCCTTGTGCAATTCCCTGTCCTTCCCTTTTAGCCGGTAACTTTCCTTCAATCCATCGTCCCAATTGATTAACTTTTTGATCGAGATCAATCCATTCACCGAGGATTGCGCCAATCACAATACTAAGAATGACAATGACAATTTGTGTTGTTTCAAATGTCATTTGTAAACCAATTGCCACTACAGCCATTCCTATTCCGTACATGATGGTTTCTTTCATACGTTCCGGTATTCCGTATAAAAACCTACCGATTAATGTACCGATAATAATCGTAAATACATTAAATAGCGAACCAAACAATATCATATAGTCACGTCCAAGTTCTTTTCAAGAATAAAACCTATTTTGCAATGAAAGCAAAATAGGTTTGTGTGTCATCACTCGGCGTTCAATAATTCAAGAATACGTTCAAAGTCTTCATCCGAGTGAAACTCGATTTCAATTTTACCTTTTTTCTTCGTTTTCTTGATCGTTACATTTGTACCGAATTGTTCACGCAGTGTGTTTTCCTGTGCTTCAATAAATATATCTTTTTTCTTTTCTTTCTTAGTTTCACGTGGAACATCTTCATTTAAATGTTGAACCAATTTTTCCAATTGACGGACATTTAACCCTTCCGTCTTGGTTTTTTCGGCAATAGCTAAGATTTGCTCTTTTTTACGCAACCCGAGAAGTGTACGACCATGTCCCATTGAAAGTATTCCGTGGGAAATGTCTTTCAAAATTTTCTCTGGTAACGCGAGTAAACGAATGTGGTTGGCAATGTGCGGTCTACTCTTGCCAAGTCTAAAGGCTAGTTGCTCTTGTGTTAGCTTCAGACTTTCCATTAAACTTTGGTATGCTTCCGCTACTTCAATTGGAGATAAGTCTTCACGCTGCAAGTTTTCAAGAATGGCCATTTCCATAGACTGTTCATCTGTTAGATCTCGTACGACTGCCGGAATTTCTTTTTTTCCTGCCAGTTCAGAAGCACGGAATCTTCTTTCCCCTACAACAATTTCATACTGCGTCCCTACACTTCGCACGATGATTGGTTGTAGTACACCGTGTTCCTTAATTGACTCACTTAATTCATTCAACGCCACTTCATTGAATTCTTTACGTGGCTGATATGGATTGACTTTAATGCTCTTTAGACGTAAAAGCTCTACTTTTTCCAATGTCTCACGAGGAAATAATGCATTAAGACCCTTACCTAGACCTTTACTCATTCTCCACCACTTCCTTTGCCAGCTCTGAATAAACTTCCGCACCTTTGGATCGTGGATCATATAATATAATCGGCTTACCATGACTTGGCGCTTCACTTAACCGAACATTACGGGGAATGATTGTTGTATACACTTTGTCTTGGAAGTATTTCTTTACTTCCTCAATAACTTGTATACCTAAATTGGTCCGAGCATCAAACATCGTCAATAGTACCCCGTCAATATAAAGTGCTTCATTTAGATGTTTTTGAACCAAGCGAATCGTACTAAGCAGTTGACTAAGTCCTTCGAGCGCATAGTATTCACACTGTACAGGAATTATGATTGAATCCGAAGCTGTCAATGCGTTCAACGTTAAAAGGCCAAGAGATGGAGGACAGTCGATAATGACATAGTCGTAGTCATCTTTAATGTCTTGAATTGCGTGTTTCATACGAACCTCACGTGATATCGTAGAGACTAGCTCAATTTCAGCCCCCGCAAGTGAAATGGTAGCAGGTACAATTTCAAGATTTTCAATTTCCGTTGGTAGAATAACTTCACGTACTGGCACATCATCAATTAACATATTATAAATACAGTCCTGTACATCACCTTTATTCACACCGACCCCGCTCGTCGCATTTCCTTGTGGATCAGAATCAATTAAGAGCACTTTTTTGCCTAAATGGGCAAGGCATGCACTTAAGTTTACAGAAGTCGTCGTTTTTCCGACTCCGCCTTTTTGATTTGCTATAGCAATAATCTTACCCACTCTTGCACCTGCTTTCTTTCCTATTTCGTTTGTCTTACTAGTATACCAAAGTTTTACTCGTGGTTACCTATGTTTGAAATTCCTGACAAAGAATATGTTCTATGTGGTCTATTTCAGTTTATCATCTTCACTGGATGAACTCTATTGATATATAAGAAAACTCTTGCTAGTTAGTCAGCAAGAGTTTCCATTCGTCACTTTTTACATATTTTCACCGTAATCGTGTAGTATTCTTCAGAATCCACTTCCTCGGCGGCTACTTCAATCCCGCTCTTGGATATCAGTGCAAGAGATTCTCGCAAGGTGTTCACTGCAATACGAATGTCCTTACTCACAGCTTTTTGTCGTGGCCCACGTCTTCTCGCAGGCTGCACTTTCTCAACCGATTCCGTTGGAAATAATATTTCTTTAATCCTAGCTTCTAAATCCTTAACATTATATTGATTTATTTTGATTTCTTCCAGCACTTCCATCTGAAGAGTGGGTTCTTTTAACGGTAATAATGCACGTGCATGACGTTCAGATATCTTTTTTTGTAAAATTGCTGTTTGAACCGGTTCAGGTAACTTCAACAAACGCATCTTATTTGCAATTGTAGACTGTCCTTTACCAAGACGTTGCGCCAATGCTTCTTGTGTTAATTCATGTAACTCTAGCAAACGTTCATAGGCATGCGCTTCTTCAATTGCCGTTAGTTCTTCACGTTGCAAGTTCTCAATTAATGCAATCGAGGCTGTTTCTTTATCATCTAAGTCACGCACAATTGCCGGTACTTCCGTCCAACCAAGCTTACGCATTGCCCGAAATCTTCGTTCCCCTGCGATGATTTCGTATGATCCATCTTCTTTTGTTCGAATAACAATGGGTTGAATAACGCCATGTGTATGAATGGTTCTAGCAAGTTCTTCAATTTTTTCTTCATTAAAAATTGCCCGTGGCTGGTATTGATTCGGTGTAATTAAATCAATTGCAATTTGTGCTACCTTCTCCAGATGATGAACTTTTACTTCTTCTATTGTAGTCATCTTTTCTCCCCCACCAAAAAAACGCGAAAAAGTACTTTTCAACCTCTACACCACCTTTTCGAAACTATTCCCTTTTACTCTTCTATAAAATTGTTTCACGTGAAACATTTCCCACAGTTAGTTTGCTGTAATCGGTGTTTTATTAGGCACGCCTGGCTTTCTAGGATATTTCTTAGGTGTCTGCTTTTTCTTTTCAAATACAAAGATATGACGTTCACTATCCTCTTCCGGTAATAGAAATTCATGTTCATTCTGTAAAACTGCCCCAAGTAATTTTACAGCTCGAGTAGCATCTTTCATTTCTTCAGATGCAGCTGCACCTTTCATAGAAACAAAAAGTCCTCCTTGTTTGACGAGCGGAATACACAGTTCCGATAATACCGATAACCGTGCTACTGCGCGTGCAGTCACCACATCGAACTGTTCACGGTACTTCGGGTTACGACCAAATTCTTCTGCTCTTGCATGGACGAATGCCACATTTTCAAGCTTTAACTCCCCCGCCAAGTGATTTAAAAATGTAATACGTTTATTCAATGAATCTACAATCGTCACGTGTAAGTGTGGATAGATAATCTTTAACGGGATACTTGGAAACCCCGCACCGGCACCTACGTCGCAAACAGATACATATTTTATGAAGTCCACGTAAAATGCACTTGTAATGGAATCATAGAAATGCTTTAGATATACGGAAGGTGCATCTGTAATTGCCGTCAAGTTCATTTTTTCATTCCACTCAACCAGTACTTCAAAATAGCGTTTGAATTGTTGCTTCTGTGCATCCGACAACAGAAAGCCTTTCTCTTGCAGAGCCTCGTAAAATTGTTCTTCTGTCATGTTCTCATTCCTTTTCAAAAAGACTGACGCTACAAAGCGCCAGTCAAAGACTCAACCGGATACTTTCGCAATTTTTCCTTGTTCAATATAGACAAGCAAGATGGAGATATCTGCTGGATTGACACCCGAAATACGTGATGCCTGCGCAATCGACAATGGCTGTACCTCTTTAAGGTTTGCCTTTGCTTCTTTCGCAATGCCTGAAATTGCATCATAATCAATGTTCTCTGGAATCCGTTTATTCTCCATCTTTTTCATCCTTGCTACTTGCTGCATGGACTTTTCGATGTATCCTTCATACTTAATGAAAATTTCCACTTGTTCCGCCACTTCTTCGTTAATTTTTTCAAGAGGTGGGACTACTTTACACAATTCGCTATACCTCATTTCCGGCCGCTTCAGTAAATCAGCCGCTTTCATAGGTTCACGAAGTGCCGTTCCATTGACTTCAGCAATAATTTCTTGGATTTCTTCGGTTGGTTTCACAGTTACCTTGCGTAAATGATTAATTTCCGCTTCGATTTGTGCTTTCTTTGCCAAAAATTTCGCGTGGCGCTCTTCACTAATCATTCCATTTTGGTAACCAATTTCCGTCAGACGCATATCGGCATTATCATGACGAAGCAAGAGGCGATATTCCGCTCGTGACGTCAGAAGACGATACGGTTCACTCGTACCTTTAGTGACCAAGTCATCAATTAGTACGCCAATATACGCATCACTACGTCCAAGAACGACTTCTTCCTTGCCAAGTACGTTGCACGCTGCATTAATTCCGGCCATCAATCCTTGTGCCGCGGCTTCTTCATATCCCGAAGTTCCGTTAATTTGGCCAGCCGTGTACAAATTCTTAATTTTTTTCGTTTCCAACGTTGGCCATAGTTGTGTCGCAATTATAGAATCGTACTCAATTGCATAACCAGCACGCATCATTTCAGCCTTCTCAAGTCCCGGTACGCTCGCAATTAGGCGATGCTGTATATGCTCTGGAAGACTTGTCGACAATCCCTGCACATATACTTCTCTTGTATTACGACCTTCAGGCTCTAGGAAAATCTGGTGACGCGACTTGTCCGCAAAACGGACAATTTTATCTTCAATAGACGGACAGTAACTTGGTCCTTTTCCTTTAATCATACCCGAATACATCGGAGATAAATGAAGATTTTCATTGATGATTTCATGTGTTTCCGGAGTGGTATACGTTAACCAACACGGTAGTTGATCCATAATGTATTCCGTTGTTTCATAACTGAACGAACGCGGCACGTCGTCTCCCGGCTGAATCTCTGTCTTGCTGTAATCAATTGTATTGCTGTTGATACGTGGAGGGGTTCCTGTTTTAAATCGAACCGTCTGTAGACCAAGTTCCTGCAGATGTTCCGCCAGTTTAATGGATGGCATTTGATTATTCGGCCCACTAGAGTATTTTAGATCTCCAATGATAACCTCACCGCGTAAAAATGTACCTGTTGTAATAATGACAGTCTTTGCACGGAAAATTGCACCGATCTGTGTCACTACGCCTTTTATTTCATCTTCTTCGACGATTAACTGCTCGACAACCGCTTGACGAATTGTCAAATTCGGTTCCTCTTCCAGTATCCGCTTCATTTCTTGTTGATATAGTACTTTATCCGCTTGTGCACGCAAAGCACGCACTGCCGGGCCTTTCCCTGTGTTCAATAAACGCATTTGAATATGTGTTTTATCTATGACCTTTGCCATCAAGCCGCCAAGTGCATCTATTTCACGCACTACGATACCTTTTGCAGGCCCTCCTAATGAAGGATTACATGGCATGAAAGCAATCATGTCTAAATTCATTGTTAAAACTAATGTCGATGCGCCCATCTTGGCTGATGCGTAGGCTGCTTCTGCGCCCGCGTGTCCAGCTCCAATGACGATACAATCGAACGTGCCTGCTTCAAATTGTGGCATGTTCGTTCATCCTTCCCATTTATAAAATCATTATTTTCCGAGGCAGAACTTCGAGAACAACTCTTTAATTAAACTATCTTGAACGGTATCTCCGATGATTTCACCGAGAATTTCCCATGTACGTGTTACGTCTATTTGAATCATGTCAATAGGAACACCTACCTGCGCTGCTTGTACCGCATCGTCAATCGTATTGCGTGCTTGTTTTAGTAACGAAATATGACGGGCATTGGATACATACGTCAGGTCATTGGATTCCAATGAACCTTCGAAGAACAGTGCAGCTATCGCTTCTTCCAACTCATTAATACCTTGCTCTTGCAATATAGAAGTAGTAATCACGCGATCTCTTCCTGCGACTTCATAGACTCGCTCTAGATCAATCTTTGCTGGTAAATCTGTTTTATTGACGATGACAAGCATATCCATACCGGCAACGGCTTCAAATAACCGTTCATCTTCGTCTGTTAACGCCTCAGAATTATTAACCATCAATAGAATGAGATCCGCTTCTTTCAATACCTTCCTTGAACGCTCCACACCAATCCGCTCGACAATGTCTTCCGTCTCCCGGATTCCTGCAGTATCGACAAGACGCAAAGGAACTCCACGAACGTTGACATACTCTTCTATAATATCACGGGTAGTACCCGCGACATCCGTAACGATCGCTTTGTTTTCTTGCACTAAGCTGTTGAGTAACGATGACTTTCCAACGTTCGGACGTCCAACAATTACGGTAGATAATCCTTCACGTAAGATCTTTCCTTGCTGTGATGTACGCAATAAATCATCAATTTGATTCATTACCCACGTTCCTTTTTCAACCATCAAAGGAATCGTCACTTCTTCTACATCATCATACTCTGGGTAATCTATATTAACTTCCACTTGTGCAAGTGTCTCGAGTAGCGCCTGTCGCAATTCACCGATCAAATGAGATAGTTTCCCCTCCATTTGATTGAGCGCAACGTTCATGGCCTTATCTGTTTTGGCCCTGATCAAATCCATAACGGCTTCAGCCTGGGATAAATCAATTCGACCATTAAGAAATGCTCGTTTAGTGAACTCGCCGGGTTCTGCTAATCTAGCCCCCTCCGTCAATACTAATTGGAGAACCCTATTGACGGAAGTGATGCCTCCGTGACAGTTAATCTCCACTATGTCTTCGCGCGTGAAAGTCTTTGGTGCTTTCATGATTGACACCATGACTTCTTCCACTAACTCTTCAGTGGCGGGATCGTGCAAATGTCCATAATGAATTGTGTGCGATGGTTGTTCGCAGAGTGGTTTGGCTGCCGGTGACTGAAATATACGGTCTGCAATCTTCCATGCTTCATCGCCGCTCAGACGAACGATGGCAATCGCTCCTTCTCCCATGGGAGTGGAAATGGCGGCTATCGTATCAAAATGCAAGTTTTTCACCTTCCTGGCTTTGTTGTGCACATGTGCATATCTTTTATAGCGAATACTACTTTCTAACAACCTATATTATCATAAATCGTCGGAATCTCCTAGCACGCGAATTTAAAACGTGTGGATAAATTCAGGAATTTTGAACTAAGCGTCATGGTAATTTATCATGTGCTAGCAGTCGACAAAGAACACTGTCGTTTCAAGCTTTCTAGTGTAGAAAGTTTCTTAAAGAAAAATGTGGGATGGGGAAATTAATCCGGGAAATGGATGTGATTTTAGGTTGGAATTTGAAGTACCATAATGTATACCTTAGTTAGACGCGTAACGCATTATACTTACTAAATAGTTTTCCATTTTTTCGATGACAATAAAAAACCCGCAGAAAACCTCTGCGGGATTAGTCTTATTCGATTCCTTTAATGACAATGTGTCGGTATGGGTCCTTTCCTTCCGAGAATGTCTCAATATCGAGTCTGAGTGACAACGCATTATGGATGACTTTTCTCTCGTAGGAAGGCATAGGTTCAAGCGCAACCTGACGTTTTGTACGTACTGCACGGTCCGCCATCCGATCTGCCAGTTGCTCGAGCGATTGCTCGCGGCGCTCACGGTAATCTGCAACATTTACTCTAACAATTTTGAATTGTTTTGTTGCTTTATTGGCTACGAGTTGCGCTAATTGCTGGATTGCATTAAGCGTTTGCCCTCTTTTACCTATTAAGAATGCGGCTTTATTACTTTCAAGCTGGAAGTTGATGTACTTCCCTTTGGTTTCGCACGTAATCACCAAGTCTTCAATGCCCATTTCTTTGGCCATGTCCTCAATGTACTGCTTCGTTTCTTCAATAGCATCTTTTTCATTGTGGATGTTGGTTTCCTGTACTCTTGTAATTTCCTTTGTATCCACGACGGGTTCCGATTGCTTGGCTTTAGTTTCAGGCTGCTGAACCACTTCCTGTGTTTCAGTAACGGAGGCTAATATTTCACTTTCATCTATAAGCGTCTGTGCTGGTTCAGTTACTCGTGTGACATGAAGTTTAGGCTCTGGCTCTGATTTCTCTAGGACGGTTACCAGGACTTCTGCTTGTTTTACACCAAAACCAAGAAAACCTTTCCTGCCGTTTTCCACTACCTGTACCTCTACTTGATCTTTTGTTACACCTAGGTCCTGTAAAGCTGATTCTATTGCTAGCTCAACGGTTGCTGCCCTTTGTGTAAGTTGTTTCATTTCTTTTTCCCTCCTGCTTTCACTACTTCGACGTTTTTTGGTTTATCGAACGGCTTGTAAATGAAAATGTTTTGGAGCAGTGAAATGATATTTCCGACGATCCAGTATAAAGCAAGAGCTGCCGGTAAGAATGAACCGAATACCATGAT
The DNA here is from genome assembly GCF_002743065.1 of Sporosarcina sp. P16b. Classification (NCBI taxonomy): domain Bacteria; kingdom Bacillati; phylum Bacillota; class Bacilli; order Caryophanales; family Caryophanaceae; genus Sporosarcina; species Sporosarcina sp. P16b. Next base: position 68,170 of record NZ_PDYO01000010.1, read on the forward strand.
CATAAATGGCATGATGTACATCATCATCTTCATTTGTGGGTTATCCATTGCAGGTCCTGTACGTAGAACCGTTAATTGGAACAATCCAGCGATGATAGCAAATAAAATACTTGGTGAACCAAGTGCAACGCCTAGGAAGTTACCTAACTCAATCGTAGGTGTGGCATTCATCCGGCTGATGGCGTGGTAGAAACCAATAAATATTGGCATTTGGATGATAACTGGTAGACACCCTGCAACGGGATTGATCTTTTCGTTGATCATAATCTGTTGCATTTCCTCTTGATACTTTTTCTGTGTGACGGCGTCTTTTGATTTATATTTCTCTTTCAACGCTTTAAGTTTTGGTTGAATTTCCTGCATACGCTTCGAACTTTTCGTTTGTTGAATAATCAATGGAAGCAATGCAGTACGAATAATTGCCGTAACAACGATGATAGCTAGTCCATATGTTCCAAGCCAGGATTTGAATTTCATAATCAGTGTAACAAGTGGCCAAACAATATATTCGTTCCAAATTCCCGTACTCTCTGCCGTAATTGGCTTTTGGAATTCCGAACAACCTGCCATAAAGACGGCAACTACAACAAGTAGTGAAAGGAACACTAATTTCTTTTTCAATGTTTTTTCCCCCAAACAGTCGCAAGATCATTATAAAAGTTTTTTTCAGTGTAACATGATGTCTTTAATTGTCCTATATCTAGGTAGAGCTTTGATTTCACTTAAAGACTTTTGCAATTTTTAGAACATGTCTCAGATTTTTTTTGGCCGTATGGAAATCAAGCGTGGCGGCTTGATTTCTTGCGATAATAACATAATCTAGATCAGGCTTGATCTCATCATTCATTTCCAGAAACGACTGTCGAATATAGCGTTTAATCCTGTTACGCGTGACAGCATTACCGACCTTTTTGCTGACGGATAGGCCAATTCTGAACTCTTTCTGATCTTCCTTCTTATAGGTATAGACAATAAACTGTCGGTTAGCAAAGGACTTTCCTTTTTTAAATACCGTTTGAAATTCTTTATTTTTTTTTATTCGCTGGCTTTTTTTCACAATAACACCTGCTTTAATTTTCTACCGTCGTAATCTACTGATCCGCTATTATGGAAGAGACCCAATATTCTTTTCGAATCGCACGAATAGCTAAAAAAAAGACCACTGATGTCAGTGGCCTTATGCTGAAAGAACTTTTCTTCCTTTACGACGACGAGCTGCTAAGATTCTACGGCCGTTTTTCGAACTCATTCTTTGGCGGAAGCCGTGGACTTTAGCGCGTTTACGTTTATTTGGTTGGAATGTACGTTTCATTTCGTAAGACACCTCCTGCTTTGATTGTCTCTTTTCCTACTGTGACAGTCTTGAATAGTATAGCGATTCAGTAAAAGAATGTCAATGCTTTTCTATTCCTTCGTTTGGGATCCACTTGTAATAACTTTCACTTTCACTAAAAACTTATCCACAGAAGTAGAAAGTTTCATTCTGGATGAATTGTTCACGACTAAAATTGTGGATTTTTCAATCCGGCAATTGTCGACAAGTTTTTCACATATTCAGGCCTGTGGATAACCACTTTATACACAGTTAATGGGATTGTGCATAAATCATCAGACACCTTGTCAATAATCAGTTTCCCTGTTACAATTAAAAAGCTTTTGTTGTGTATATATTTTATAACCAAAATCTTATCCACATATGTGAATACAGTGTGGATAGTTTTTTCAACACTTTTCGATAATTTTTATCCACAGCCCTGGATACTGTGCATAAGCGGATTCCGGGCTTTTTAATATTTCATTGTAAAGGAGGCGCACGATTGGAAAATCTATCAGGACTATGGGAAGAAGTATTGAAGAATATTGAAGCTAGGGTTTCGAAGCCTAGTTTTGAAACGTGGTTAAAATCGACTAAATTGCTAACGTATGAAGCAGAAAATGCAACTATTTCTGTCCCAAACTCATTCGCCAAAGATTGGCTCGAAACGCATTACGTCCATTTAATCACGGGGATTTTATCTGAACTGACAGGTGAAGATCGAATCGTTGAGTTTATTGTTCCGCAAGACGTGGCAGAGAACGATATTAAATTGCCAAAAACACAGCCAAAACCAGTAGAAAAAACACCAATGGCCAACTCGGCTGGAATGCTAAATCCGAAGTATACCTTTGACACGTTCGTTATTGGGTCCGGTAATCGCTTTGCGCATGCAGCTTCATTAGCAGTTGCTGAAGCACCTGCCAAAGCCTATAATCCGCTCTTTATATATGGGGGAGTCGGGTTAGGAAAGACACACTTAATGCATGCAATCGGTCATTATGTACTGGAGCAAAATCCTGCATTGAAGGTTGTGTATTTATCATCTGAAAAATTCACGAATGAGTTTATTAACTCCATACGAGACAATAAAGCCGGTGATTTCAGAGACCGCTACCGCAGTGTAGACGTCCTGTTAATTGACGATATTCAATTCATAGCTGGAAAAGAACAAACGCAGGAAGAGTTCTTCCATACATTTAATACTTTGCATGAAGAATCAAAGCAAATTATCATTTCCAGTGATCGTCCACCAAAAGAGATCCCTACACTGGAAGATCGTTTACGTTCCCGCTTTGAATGGGGACTGATTACAGACATTGCACCACCTGATCTTGAAACGAGAATTGCAATACTACGTAAAAAGGCGAAGGCAGATGGTTTAATCGACATTTCAAACGATGTCATGTTGTACATTGCTAGCCAAATTGACACCAATATTAGAGAACTTGAAGGGGCGCTGATCCGTGTCGTCGCTTACTCTTCACTAGTAAATGCGGATGTCACTACTGATTTGGCGGCCGAGGCATTAAAAGATATTATTCCAAATTCCCGTCCGCGTATTATATCCATTCTAGACATCCAAAAGGCTGTCGGAGAGCACTTTAACATTAGGTTGGAAGACTTTGTAGCGAAAAAAAGGACCCGAGCTATAGCATTCCCACGTCAAGTTGCAATGTATTTATCAAGAGAACTGACAGACTCCTCTTTACCGAAGATTGGTTCAGAGTTTGGCGGTCGTGATCATTCAACTGTTATTCATGCGCATGAGAAGATTTCCAAACAGCTCGACGAAGACAAAGCATTGCTACAAGACGTCCAGGATATTAAAAAGGTTTTAGGAAGAGCCTAATGAACTGTGGATAACTGTGGACAAGTAGTGCAAGCTCATCCACTTGTTATGCACATGTGGGAAACTATGACTCTCATACATTTGAAAGGCTTTTCCACATATCCACAGGCCCTACTACTATTACTACTATATTTAATTACTTAATTATTATTATATAAGCGAGGTATTGATATGCAGTTTGAAATTATGAGAGATAGATTATTGGATGGATTAAGCGATGTTGTCAAAGCAATCAGTTCAAAAGTGACAACGCCTATTTTGACAGGTATCAAATTAGAAATTACTGAAAAGGGATTGACGATGACTGGAAGTGATTCAGATATTACGATATCCACTTTCATACCAGCAGAAGAAGACGGCACACAGATTATTCAAATGATCCAACCAGGCACTTTAGTGTTACAAGCAAAGGTCTTTAACGAGATTATTCGCAAACTACCAACGAATGAAGTGATGGTTGAGTTACGTGACGGAATGAAAACACATATTCGTTCTGGACAGTCCGAATTTCATATTATTGCCCAAAGTGCTGATGAATATCCTATATTGCCCGATGTAAAAGATGCAGAGCGTTTTGAAATGCCTGCTGACTTGATGAAATCACTTATTAGAGAGACGGTATTTGCAGTATCCCAACAAGAGACCCGTCCAGTTCTGACAGGTGTTCAATGGATTATGAAAGAGCAAGAGCTTTACTGCATCGCAACGGATAGTCATAGATTGGCCAGAAGAATCGTGACACCCGAGATTCAAGCAAGCTCACCATTTAATGCAGTTATTCCAGGAAAAAGTCTTCAGGAACTAAGCAAAATATTGCCTGACGACGCTACGACAGTAGAAATTTTTATTGCGAATCAACAAGTATTATTCAAGCTCCATAATGTCTTGTTCTATTCAAGACTATTGGAGGGGAATTACCCTGACACATCACGTCTAATTCCCACTGAATACAAAACATCCATTACGATAAATGGACGCAATTTATTGCAAGCGATTGATCGTGCATCTTTATTAGCTCGTGAAGATCGGAATAATATCGTGCACTTCTCAACAGACGGTAGTCCACATGTGCAAATCTCTTCTAACTCGCCAGACGTCGGAAATGTAGAAGAGTTGGTAGAAGCTGTGCATATCGAAGGTGAACCTTTGAAAATCTCTTTCAGCGCGAAATATATGATGGATGCCTTGAAAGCAATTGATGGCCAAGATCTAAAGATTCACTTCACTGGCAGCATGCGTCCGTTCATCTTGAAGTCAATTGATAGCGAAGCCATTCTACAATTAATTTTACCGGTTAGAACGTTTTAATCCGTAACTAAAGAAAATATCTCGCAATAAGGTAGTCAACATGTTGGCTACCTTTTTACTTATTGCAAAAAGTTAGGTAAACTAGAGGGACAGAATATTTTATGAGGGATTGAATTAAAAATGGAGACAGTACAGTTTGATACAGAATATATAACGCTAGGCCAATTATTAAAAATGACGAATGTTATTAGCTCAGGCGGAATGGCTAAATGGTTTTTAGGTGAAAACATTGTTTACGTAAACGGTGAACCAGAACAACGACGAGGTAAGAAATTATATGACGGAGATGTAGTAAATATTCCGGGTGCAGGAAAATTCAAACTGTCAGCGGATGAATCTGGACAGTCGGATGCATATTGATCGGCTTAAACTAACGAACTATCGAAATTATGAGTCCCTGGAATTAAAATTTTCGCCTACGATGAATGTATTGATCGGTGAAAACGCACAAGGAAAAACCAATGTCATGGAGGCCATTTATGTATTGGCGATGGCAAAATCTCATCGCACATCTAATGATCGTGAACTTATACGTTGGGAACAAGAGTGTGGTAAAATAGAAGGGGATGTCCAACGTAAATTTGGATATATGCCGTTAGAGCTGACGATTTCCAAAAAGGGAAAAAAGGCTAGAGTCAATCATTTGGAACAAAACCGTTTGAGTATGTACGTCGGCCAGATGAATGTAGTCATGTTTGCGCCTGAAGATTTAAATATCGTAAAGGGCAGCCCTCAGCTGCGCAGGCGTTTTTTAGATATGGAAATTGGACAGATCTCAAGAGTCTATTTGCACGACTTGGTCAATTTCCAAAAGATATTAAAGCAACGGAATGCCTTGTTAAAGGCAAATCGAGGTAAATTGGATCTTCAAGATGTTATGTTCGATATTTACACGGAACAGTATATTCAAGTGGCGGTTCAAATTATTCGAAAGCGTTTTTATTTTATGGAATTGCTACAAAAGTGGGCAAATCCGATCCATCAAGGAATTTCACGTGGTCTTGAAACACTAGAAGTTTCATATGGGACTTTAAAAGACCTACATTCTGGGCAGACTGCTGAAGAGATGGAGACAATTTTTGCCGATCAGTTAAAAAGTGTGCGAAGACGCGAATTAGAACGAGGACTTACATTGATAGGTCCACATCGTGATGATTTGCAGTTTTTTGTCAATGGGTACGATATTCAGACATTCGGTTCGCAGGGGCAGCAACGGACGACCGCCCTTTCTTTGAAACTCGCGGAAATTGAGTTAGTAAAACAAGAAGTGGGCGAGACTCCAATTTTATTGCTTGATGATGTGTTATCGGAATTGGATGATTACCGACAGTCGCATTTGCTCAGTACTATGCAAGGACAAGTACAAACATTTGTGACGACAACCAATATCGCGGGAATAGATCATAATACGATCCAGGAAGCAGCCATTTTTGAAGTGCATGACGGATCCGTTTCACAGAGAGAATAAATGGTTGTGGTTTGATAGTTTTGGAAAGGAAAGGAAAGGTGAAAACCTTGGCAATGGAAGAAAAGGATATGCAGACAGCTTATGATGCGAGTCAGATACAAGTGTTGGAAGGCCTTGAAGCTGTCCGTAAACGTCCTGGTATGTATATTGGGACAACGAGTGCAAAAGGGCTTCATCATCTCGTATGGGAAATTGTAGACAATAGTATCGACGAAGCTCTCGCAGGTTATTGTGACCATATTGAAGTAACGATAGAGAAAGATAACTGGATTAAGGTATCCGATAATGGTCGTGGAATTCCAGTAGGCATTCAGGAATCAACGGGTAGACCAGCTGTTGAAGTCATCATGACTGTACTCCACGCAGGGGGTAAGTTCGGCGGTGGTGGATATAAAGTTTCTGGCGGTTTGCACGGCGTAGGATCTTCAGTTGTCAATGCTTTGTCAGAGAAGACAGAAGTCTACGTTAAAGTGGATAAAAAATTATATGCAATTGAGTTTTCTAGAGGCCCTGTCTCAAAGGAGCTTGAAGTCATTGGTGAATCGGATGAGACCGGCACTACAATTCGTTTCAAGGCGGATCCCGAGATCTTTACCGAAACAACGGTATACGAGTACGGCATATTAGCAACACGTTTGCGTGAACTTGCCTACTTGAACCGTGGTCTGCGTATTACCATTACCGATGAACGTGGCGAAGAACCTGTATCCGAAGTGTTTCACTATGAAGGTGGGATTAAATCCTATGTCCAGCATTTGAATGAAAAAAAAGAGCCGATTTTTGAAGACCCCATTTACATTGAAGGCGAACGCGATGGTATTACCGTTGAGGTCGCTATGCAATACAACAGCGGCTACGGTGAAAACTTATTGTCATTTGCTAATAATATTCATACGTATGAAGGTGGAACACACGAGCAAGGCTTCAAAACTGCATTAACTCGCGTGATTAACGACTATGCACGTAAAAATGGCTTATTGAAAGAGTCAGAAGACAATCTGACGGGAGACGACGTGCGTGAAGGACTGACGGCTATCGTCTCAATCAAGCACCCTGATCCTCAATTTGAAGGCCAAACAAAAACGAAATTGGGTAACTCAGAAGTCAGCACCATTACGAATTCATTGTTTTCCGAAGCGCTGCAACGTTTCTTAATTGAAAATCCAGTAGTAGCGCGTCAGGTAGTTGGCAAGAGTACGATGGCGGCAAGAGCACGTATGGCTGCGAAGAACGCCCGTGAACTGACACGTCGAAAATCAGCGTTGGAAATCTCGAGTTTACCAGGGAAACTATCAGATTGCTCTTCAAGGGATCCAGCTATCAGTGAGTTGTATATTGTTGAGGGTGATTCTGCCGGAGGATCGGCGAAGAATGGTCGTGATCGTCACTTTCAGGCGATCTTGCCATTACGAGGAAAAATTCTCAATGTCGAAAAAGCACGTTTGGACCGTATTCTTGGAAACGCAGAGATTCGTATGATCATTACGGCACTCGGTACAGGGATTGGTCCCGAATTTAACTTGGATAAAGCTCGTTACCATAAGCTTGTCATCATGACAGATGCCGACGTTGATGGTGCCCATATTCGTACGTTATTATTAACCTTTTTCTTCCGTTTCATGCGTCCGCTAATTGAAGCAGGTTACGTATATATTGCACAGCCGCCACTTTATCGTGTGCGCTCAGGAAAAAGAGAAGAGTATTGTTACGATGAAGAAGCATTGCAGGAGATTCTGAGCAGTATGCCCGCCTCACCGAAGCCAGATATCACGCGATACAAAGGTTTAGGTGAGATGAATCCCGAGCAACTATGGGAAACAACAATGGATCCTGACAAACGCACATTCTTGCAGGTCCGTATGGATGATGCAGTGGAAGCAAATGAAACGTTTGAGGAATTAATGGGTGATGAAGTAGAGCCACGCAGAAAGTTCATTGAAGATAATGCAGTTTACGTGCAAAATATTGATACTTGATGAATCGTAAACGGCTTATAAAGCAATGACTGAACTTATAGATGTAAGTGGTGAAAGGAGCATGACAACATGGCAGATTTGCCAAAAGGCGGAGTGCAGGAAATAAATATTAATACAGAAATGAAGACCTCATTTCTAAACTATGCGATGAGCGTAATCGTTTCTCGTGCCCTTCCAGATGTTCGAGATGGTTTAAAGCCCGTACATCGCCGCATTTTGTATGCTATGCATGATTTGGGTATCACTGCGGAAAAACCGCATAAAAAGTCAGCACGTATCGTAGGGGACGTTATTGGTAAGTACCACCCGCATGGTGATAGTGCGGTATATGACACGATGGTACGGATGGCTCAAGATTTCAGTTATCGCTACATGCTAGTAGATGGACACGGTAACTTTGGTTCTGTTGATGGTGACGGAGCAGCTGCAATGCGTTATACAGAGTCACGTATGTCGCGTATCGCGATGGAATTGTTGCGTGATATCAATAAAAATACGATCGACTTCCAAGCAAACTATGATGAGCAGGAAAAAGAACCTGCTGTCTTGCCAGGTCGTTATCCGAATTTGTTGGTAAATGGTACATCGGGAATTGCCGTAGGTATGGCAACAAACATTCCACCTCATCACCTTGGTGAAACGATTGACGCTGTACTTGCTTTGGCAGAGAATAGCGCAATCACAACCGAAGAATTAATGGAAATCATTCCAGGCCCTGATTTTCCAACTGGCGGTATGATTTTAGGTCGTAGTGGTATTCGTCGTGCTTATGAAACAGGTCGAGGTTCACTAATTATTCGTGGAAGAGCAGAAATTGAGACGGCTGCAAATGGTCGCGAAACAATTATTGTCAATGAAATTCCTTTCCAAGTGAATAAGGCTAAGTTAATTGAAAAAATTGCAGAGCTTGTGCGTGATAAGAAGATTGACGGTATCACACACTTAGCAGATGAATCAGACCGTACAGGTATGCGTATTGTTATTGAAGTACGGCGGGATGCCAATGCCAACGTATTGTTGAACAATCTGTATAAACAAACTGCCTTGCAGACTAGTTTTGGGATCAATATGCTAGCACTGGTAGACAAGCAACCAAAAGTATTGTCATTGAAAGAAATTCTATACCATTACTTAGAACACCAAAAGGTAGTCATTCGCCGTCGTACACAATTTGATTTGAACAAAGCGGAAGACCGAGCACATATCTTGGAAGGGTTACGTATAGCGCTTGATCATATCGATCAGATCATTGCACTAATCCGTGCATCCAAAACAACGGCTGAAGCGAAAGCGAACTTAATGGAGACATTCGAGTTATCTGATCGCCAGTCTCAAGCTATACTTGATATGCGTTTGCAACGTTTGACTGGACTGGAACGAGACAAAATCGAGTCCGAATATCAAGAGTTGCTGACACTTATTGCTGAATTACGTGCAATTTTAGCGGATGAGTTAAAGCTAATTGAGATTATCCGTGAAGAATTGAATGAAATTAAAGAGCGTTTTGCTGATGAACGTCGAACAGAGATTATGCTTGGCGGTTCCGAAATGCTTGAGGATGAAGATTTGATTCCAGTGGAAAACTCCATTGTGACATTAACTCACCAAGGGTATATTAAGCGTCTGCCAGCCAATACGTATCGCAGTCAGAAACGTGGCGGTCGTGGAATCCAGGGGATGGGCACGAATGAAGATGACTTTGTGGAACACTTACTAAATACCTCCACACATGACACGATTTTACTATTTACTAGTAGAGGCCGTGTATTCCGTAAAAAAGGCTATGAAGTTCCTGAATACAGCCGAACTGCCAAGGGATTGCCAATCATTAACCTACTTGACTTCCAAAAAGGTGAAAAGGTTACGGCAATGATTCCGATTGATGAGTTTACTGAAGATCACTATTTATTCTTCTCAACAAGACAAGGTGTTATTAAACGTACGTCGATAATGGATTATGCCAATATTCGTGCAAACGGTTTAATAGCATTAGGATTGCGGGAAGATGATGAACTGATCTCCGTTAGATCAACTGATGGCACGTCAGATATTGCGATCTGTACAAAACACGGCATGATGATTCGCTTTGACGAGGAAAGTATCCGTCCGCTCGGCAGAACTGCTGCTGGTGTACGTGGTATCAGATTGCGTCAAGATGATGAAGTAATTGGCATGGATATCGTAGATGCGGGAGACGATATTCTTGTAGTTACGGAAAAAGGATACGGTAAACGCACACCTGAAAGTGAATACCGATCCCAATCACGTGGCGGTTATGGATTGAAAACAATGCATATGACGGATCGAAATGGTGCTATTGTTGCGATGAAATCGGTTAACGGAGAAGAAGACTTGATGTTAATAACGATTCACGGAATCTTAATCCGTATGTCAATTGGCGATATCTCTATATTTGGTCGATCTACACAAGGCGTACGACTCATTCGATTGGCTGATGATGAACGTGTAGCAACGGTCGCAAAGGTAGAAAAGGATGATGACCTTGGAGATGAGTTGGACGATGAACTAGAAGACCACTTGGAAGTAACTGAAGAACAACAACCAGAGACAGACACAGAGGACTAAAGAAAAGTTATTGAAGGGGCGTTATACGTCACTTCAATAACTTTTTTGCTTTTGGTAGGAGAATTTACTCAGATATCTATCCATATAATTGAGAATATTATATGATAATAGATAGAGCGAAGAGGAAAATAGGTGAAAACATTGGATGTTTACAAAGAGGTTAGTGAATTAAGACCGGGTAGTTTTCTAAAAGAGGATCTCTACGTTAATACAAGAAATCCAATAATGGCGAAAGGCACTAAGTTAATGCTAGAGCATTTTGAAATTCTCCATTCATTTGACATTACACGCGTGCTGGTCGAGTCAAAGGCACTCAGTAAGATAGAACAAGAATCGGTAGAGCAAGTGACTGATGTAAAGCTAACTCCAGAGGTAGAAAAGTTGATGAGCCAAAGCGCCCCAAAAAAATCGAGATCTTTGGAAGCGCTATACGATGAAGCGGTAGAATCATACAGAAAAGAATTTGTCAGCTATAGATCTGGCAAAAAATTAGATGTTGCGGCAGTTCGTACAATTGTTTTACCTTTGATTCAAGCATTTTTGGAGAATAAGGAATATGTCAGAAGACTAAATGGGTTTGCTACATTGCAAAACTATCGTGCACATCACTCCATCAGTGTGGGTATTCTAGCGGCCTTGATAAGTGAAGCAATGGGGTATCCAAGAGGGCAAGTGCTACAAATTGGTATAGCAGGCGTACTAGCAGACAGTGGTATGGCGAAAATTGATGAGAAGATTATTGATAAAGTGGCTTTCCTGACAAGTGAAGAGTTAAGTGAAGTGAAAAAACATGTCATTCACAGTTTTCAAATGGTCAACGACTCTCCATTGGTACGTCAGGAAATGAAAGTAGCAATCCTGCAGCATCATGAGCGTTTTGACGGTAGTGGTTATCCGAGGGGACTAAAAGGACAGGAGATAACAGAAATCTCTCAAATACTGACAGTGGCAGATGTGTACCACGCTATGGCATCCGAGCGGCCATACAGACAGAAGGAGAGTTCATTTAAAGTAATCGAGTTAATGAGGGAAGAAGAGTTTGGCAAGTTTGATATGAAGGTAATTGAAGTACTCCATGAATTAATCAACAAGCTGTCCATTGGAACAAAAGTAAAACTGACGACTGACGAAATAGCGGAGGTCATTTATTTGCACCGTGATTTCCCCTTACGTCCCATTGTTAAGATACTAGATACAGGCACACATGTTGATCTATCATCTAATAGAAAAATCTCTATTGTTAAGACCTTTTAATATAATAACTTAGTAAATGATATGGGAAATGAAGAAGGCCGAGCGGGTACGGGGCTATTACATTACGGTAATACAGTAACTTCATATCCGCGTATCGTTGTAGGTACGCGGTTTTCAATATCTATTTAAAAGAATTAATAAAAAGGCTTGCATTCCTATAAACGCGGTGGTATATTTATAAGCGTCGCATCAAGCAGTCGCGAAAACATCAAACTTAACAAGAAAAACTTTTTAAGTAAAAGTGTTGACAACAAAATGATGAGATGTTATTATTAGAAAGTTGCCTCTTACGAGAG